>JBHJHJ010000142.1:0-16206 GCA_050330955.1 Elainellaceae cyanobacterium
ATAGCATTGATTTTACTAATGACGGTAAGCTCTTAGTCACTCAGGCATCTGGAGACTTCGCCTCTATTGCCCCCGATTTCAACTCATTTACGTTTACTCTCGCCAATGCGATCGATATCGCTACCCTAGGCTCTACGCCATACAAGCTGATCGACTTTGGCGCCCCCAACGACGAATTCGATTTCACGGCGACTAAAGCCTACTTTGATCCTGGTACAAAAAGCTATCGATTTGGTGGCTTCTTTGGTAGCGCTCCTGATGAAAGCGGAGATGGCGAAATCGATGCTCTGAAACTTGTGTTCATAGATGACGAGACTAGCGAGGGTGGCTTCACTGGAACCTTTACTGTTATTCCCGAGGATGAAATTCCGACCCCTGCCCTCCTCCCTGGAATCATCGGAATGGGCATCGCGGCTATCCGTAAGCGTCGTGAGGACAGCGCTCAAGCCGATGCGTAAGCATACATGAGCTTAAGACCAGAGCAGTGTCTTAAGCAACAATACCAACGCCCAACAGTTAGCTCTGGTTATGTTAGCCCCTATCCAGCTCTGGATAGGGGCTTTCAGCTTTCCACCCGTGTAAAACAGTACTACTCGGTGGCGATCGCCAGTGCTGCTAGAGCTTTAGCTGCCCGCGTAATTCCTCAGCATTGCGAATCTCGGTCCAGTCCACATTAGCAGCTTTAAGCATATCGATTGCCACCTGAATTAAGTGCTGCGGATAGACGCGATCGCAAGCCGGAACCGCCATATCGTTGTTGTCTCGAATACTCTGGGCCGTATCCCGTAGCCAATCCTGCTGGTGCTTTAATATCTTGACATTCACAGCCACCTGCTTGGCCTTCCAACCTCCTTCCATCAGGTCATCCTGCTCTGGCAACAGCGAAGGCGTTAACGACGGCTCTGCAGCTGCGCTTTCAGCAGTAGACACACTTTCAGTAGCAGCATGCTGCACAGGCTTCTTGTCAAGATAAAGCTGCTGAGGTTGAGCAAAGCTGCTGAGGCTAAGGCCATCTAAGGGCTTTTTTTGATTTCCCATCAGCCTAATCTCCAGAGCTCGCAGTATTCCTTTGCTAGCGCCCGATACGCCAGCGCTCCAGACGACTTGCTATCGTACACTGACACCGGAACCTGATGGGCGATCGACGCCGCAACGGCGGTATTCTCCGGGATGCTAGTCTGCAGTAACCGATAGCCCAGACCTTGGGCCCCAGCGGCAAGCTGCTCATCAGCCTCTCTCGTGAGCACTAAACGCGGCTTGTATCGTACTCTCAAGACATCAATCGGGATGTCTTTTTCCCCTTTAATCAGCTCTACCGCTTCCATTAGTCCCTTCAGGGCGGCGGGCTCACACAGGGTAGGCACCAGCACGCGATCGCTGCTCAATATCGCCTGCACCGATGGATAGCCCAGGCTAGGTGGGCAATCCATTAGGCAAACGTCATAACCTTTGACGCCGCTCAGAGAAGGGCCAAACAGATCGTGGTCTGCCGTGAGGCGAAACATGCCGATATCTCCGGGAATTAGCCCCAGGCCTTTGACGCTAGTTTTTAGCGGCGCTGTAGGCCCTTCCGTGAGCCAGTCGAGAGCCGTCGGCTCACTGCCGTCGAGCCCAAGCCCATAGCTGAGGGTCCGCTGGCCGTCGAGGTCGATGGTGAGGGTTTGATGTTTGAGTTGTGCCAGCGCAGCCCCCAGGTTCAAAGCCGTGGTGCTTTTACCCGTGCCTCCCTTCATGTTCCAGATGGCTGCCTTATTCATCTTAAGGTCGTAAGGTATTAGGCCTTCATACTATAAGCCTAAATGTAGCGCTGTCACATTGTTTAGGACAAGCGATCGCCGACTACGCCTTGTCCCACACGAATCGGGGCGACGTACTCCGCGACCCCCGCCATAGATACTGCGTCAGCAGCGCGCCGCTGGCCTGCTCCTGCTCTGGCGTCTGGGGCAGCGGCCAATGGAGCGCTTCATAGAGCTTAAAGCGATGTAGGTCAAACGCCGACTCTAGCAGCTCGCCATAAGTAACTGCCGCCATCAGCATCCAGCGGTGGGCAAACCAGGCCACCCCCAGCCCCACCGGTATGATCCACCAAGCCCGATAAATCAAAAACCAGCTTGTAAACAGTACCCCCCACAGCCACACGCGCGCGGCGGTATTCAGTTCGCTGCGGGCCTGCTGAATCTCTTCCTTCACCTCACTCGGCAACACCATCCACAGCCGGGGCCAGCAGACCACCGCGTCAAGTCCATACTTATTCTGGGGCTGCATCTCAGCCGCCCGCAGAATATTGCCTAGCTTGAGTGGCATTTGGCGGCTGCGCTGGGCCGGTACCCGCCGCAGCTTCGCGTCTAGGGCAATTTGCTCTTCTTGCTCCTGCAGCGTGAGGTCCTCAGGATGCTTCATTTGCTTCACCACAAGCTCATTCCACCGCCGGTCGGCTCGGTCGAACCACGCCTGTTGACGCTTGAGGAGGCGATCGCGCAGTGGGGCGGTCCACCTAGGCCAGTAGCCCTCAAAAAAGCGCAACACCGCTAAATCAAACCGCTGCACCATAAATCCAGACACGGCTACCAGCATGAGCAGGCATACCAAGACACCAATCTGTAAGGTGTCGTCTAATTCTGTGAGCCCCTCTTCAATAGAACGCCAGCCGCTGCGCTGTAGATATGCGACCAAACCTCCCAGCCAAAACGCAAGCGCAGGTGCAAACAAATTGGTAACCCAGCGCTCAGCAAGCTTGCTGCTTAAGGTCGATAGAAAGTTGCTGTACACTTAACGCTCAGCTCACCGATGAGCCGCTGCTGGCCGGCACTAAGGAGCAACCATGGGTCGGACAGAGTGGAATAGCGCTGCCCACCGAGCGTAGAAAATAGGTGTAATCATTGCCCTGGGGGCAGATATATTCCAGCGCGCCAATGGCGCTGTTGCCGCCAGGCAAAGCCTGGTATCCCCCCTTAGCGCTGCGCGTGGGGCTAAAGATCTCCAGCAGCCAGTCTTCTGTTTCAGGATCGCTCCGCAGTAGCTCAAGAATCATTTCATGGACTGCCTCACCCGCGTTGGCCCGAGCAAGGTAGCCGGCCAGCTGCTGATCAAAGGCAGCCGCTGCATCGGTAGGCAGCAGGTCAGCCAGTTCAGGGCGAATCCTACGGGCAGCGTCAACCACCTTGTCGGGTGGAATGTGAGACAAAGACATAGCGGTGGAGCTTCGGTGTGGGCTTGGACTTACATATCATAATCGAGGCCCTCGGACGAGCAGCAAGGGGACTGATGCCCCTTACCGAATTAGATGCCCAGGGGGAAAAGCGCTGACTCGATCCAGCTTTTTTACGCTGGTGGGATACATGGGGTGGCGGCGCGCTGCGCCGCCACCCACAAATCCGTAGTCTGCCGTGCCGCAACCTCCGCTACTCGGCCACGCTAATCCCCGGTAGTGCATTTAGCTCAGCATCGCTTAGCGGATCGCCGCCAAACTGGTCATATTGTCGCGCCAGTGCCCCTGTAAACGCCGCGTTGTAGTCCAGCGCTACCTCATTGCGAATGTAGTCGCTGCGCTCATCTTGATAGTCGTTGTCATCGGGAGATGCCGGGCCACCCACCAGTGCTCCGTAGAGGATATTTGCATTGGGGGCATCGCTGTTGAATGTATCCCAGCCGCCGCCGTGAGCACCCCGGTGGTGGGGCTGCTGGGCGTAGCGATCGCCGAAGCCAACCATGTAGCTGAAGTTATTGGGGTTGTCGCCCAGGATGTAGTCAATCTGCTGGTCGCTGAAATCGGTATAGCGACCATTAGGATCGTTGACTGTATCGCCATAGACACCGGCTAAAAACGCCGTGTTGGCGCTGAGGCGTGTTGAGCCCCACTGATCGAGCCAGGCCAAACCACCGTCGGTGTAAGCAATACCTCCACCACCATCATCGCTCCACCAGTTGAGCCAGCCTTCGACGTCTTGGCTGTAGCGGGAGTTGTTAGACTCCTGCGCTAGCAGCACTGCCGTACCATAGGCCTTGTCGTCCCAGGTGTGAGTGTAGCGGCCTATCCCCTGATAGGAGGCCTCCGCTTTGTCGAGGTAGGCTTCGTCGCCGGTTGCTTTATACAGCCAAGTGGCACCCCAGGCCAGCTCGTCTTGGTAGCCGCTAAAAGAGTTGTAGAAATTTTTAGCGTTGTCAATCGAGTCAGAATACTTGCCGCGATGCTCATCGGCAAAGGCGTAGAGCTGCTTTGCATTTTCTAGCAGCAGGTCTGCGTAGGCAGGATCGCTCTCCCGGAAGAGGATCGAGGCTGCGGCTAGAGCTGCCGCCGACTCCCCAGCCAAATCTGAACCAGGGTTATTTGCGTCAATTGCAAAGGCGGGGCGGGCCATGGTCATGTCTTCCGCAGAGCCCCAGTAGGCATGGTCGGCGTTGCCGTCGCCCACCTGGCCGTAAAAGGCTTTGGTCTTTCCGCCTTCAGTAATGTGGGCCTTGAGCAGGTAGTCTGTACCCCAGCGCACGGCGTCCATCAGCTCATCCATTTGGCCGCTGGCTTGGTAGGCGTCTTTATACTCCAGTGCACCCCAAGTGAGCAGCGTCATGGAGCCGGCCATGGGCAGGCCAAACTTAACGTGGTCCCCTGCGTCGTAGTATCCCCCGGTGAGATCAACGCCGACATCCGCGCCATCGCTTAGGGCTGAGTCGCTGCGCCACTCGATGCGGCTGTCGTCTGGCAGAGGGCCTGAGCGCTGCGCTTCGTAGAACAGCAGTGATTTTTGTAGGGCTTCGCCGTAGTTGAAGTCGCCAGAAGCTGGGTTGCCTACGACAGGTTCTTCTACGATAGGCGCACCGGCACCATTGTCGATGTCACCCTGATCGCTGGCGTCGCCAGGTATTTCGCCTGCTGGATCACCATCAGCGGGAGCGGGGGCTGGGTCTTCCTCAGACGGGGCTTCTGATGGAGCAGGGTCGTTTCCGCTATCGGAAGCGCCACTCCCATCCTCTGAAGGGTTATCCGGCGTCTGGCCAGAGTCCATACTACCTGAGTCCACACCGGAGTCTACGCCGCCGTCATCGCTGCCACTGCTATCTACGCCGCTGGCCGGAGATGAAGGTAAGACTTCTCCATTGAAGGCGATCGCCGTTAGCTCTCCCGGTGCGCCCACGCCGTTGAAGCCGATGGACAGGTCACCGCCTGCTGGGATAGTGCCGTTCCAGTCTGCACTCTCGATGGTGTAGCGGTAGCCGCCGGAAGTAGAGCCGCTCTCAACAATCTTTGCGTTCCAAATGTTGGTGATTTCAAAAGGCGCTTCAACCACAATCGACCAGCCGTCTGTTGCCGCCCCAGTTGGGTTCTGGATGGTCAGGTTAGCGGTAAATCCGTTAGACCACTGGTTGATGACGTCAAGCTTTAGCGGAGTAGCCTCTGTCGAGGCACTAGGCTCCGGGCCGGCATCGGGCGGAACTGGACCAGCGTCTGCTGTGTTGATAGGCTCCTCTACTTCGGCGACGGGCTCAGTTTTAGGAGGCTCAGAAATCTCTGGGCCTTCATCTCTGTCTGCATTTGTGCCTTCATCGTTAGCGATCTCGGTGGGTGTCGTTGCCGGCGGCGGGGCTGCTGGTGCGCCGTTCACCCCAAGCTGAGTGACGGTGGGCGTATCTCCCGAAGTTGACCGACCGTTAAACCCAATCGAGACACTTTGACCTAGGTCGAGCGCGCCGTTCCAGTCTTTGCTGTGAATGACATAGCGATCGCCGTCCCGGCTGACAATATCAGCGTTCCAGATCTCAGCAATGTCGAAATCAGCCTCAAATTCGATAGTCCAACCCTCTAGGGCCGAGAGGGGCTCAAGCAGGAATTGCCCGGTAAATCCACTGCCCCAGTCGTTCTGGACAGAAAAGGTTACGTCTGCAGGTGCCATTTCTGGTCATTTCCTCTATGAATAATTCCATCAAGCAAAAAGGGCTTCTACTCCTGCGCTTTCCCATCCGCGCGTTCTGTAGAAGCCCCTAGTCCTGATGTATAAGTAGGACTCTTATCCTGAGTATCAGTTCCGCACTCAAGACCGAACCATAAACTGGTCCATGGCAAACTCAAATAAATTGTGAGAGAATAAATATCGGCGGCAAATGCCGCTAAAGGCGGGATCGCGCCGTCTGACAGTCTCGCTTAATCTGAGCTTTCAGGGCCTCTAGAGAGTCGAAGGGCTGCTCGGGCCTGATGTAAGCTTGTAAATCAACCTTAAGCCTCTGGCCGTATAGATTTTCTGACCAGTCCATTAGATGTGTCTCGATGGTGCGGTGGATGCCCTGCACCGTAGGCCGGTAGCCAATGTTGACTACTCCGGACACTGCAGCAGCACCCTCGGGCCAGACATGGGCGGCATAGACACCAGTTCGGGGCACAAACTTACAGTCTGGGATATCAAGGTTGGCGGTGGGGAAGCCTAATGTGCGTCCTAGATGCTGTCCGTGGACCACGGTGCCGATTAGGGCATAAGGTCGGCCCAGTAGGTGATTTGCCGTCTCCACATGGCCGCGCTCCAGCGCGTCGCGAATCGCTGATGAGCTGATGCGATTGCGCTCCGACAGCTTGAGGGGCGCGATGTGAGCCTCGATACCTCGCGCCACGGCGATGGATTTGAGATCTTGCGCGGTTCCAGCCCGACGACAGCCAAAGCGGAAGTTCTCCCCCACGCTCAAGACTTTGACCGCGAGTCGCTCAACCAAGACCTTTGTTACAAAATCCTCCGGCGAAAGGCTGGCCATGGCCTGATCAAACGGCAAAAGAACCAGCTGCGCTATCCCAAGGCGGCTTAGATACTCGGATTTTTCTTCAGCAGGGGTCAATAGGAGCCGAGGCTCGCCGCTGAAGAAGGCGCGAGGATGGGGGTCAAAGGACACTACGGTTTTGTGGCCTAGCGGCGATCGCAGTACAGGGCGAATGACCTCAAGATGGCCCCGGTGCACCCCATCAAAATTGCCCAGCGCGATCGCAGTGGGGCGTTGAAGGGCTGGTTGAGAAGAAATAACCTGCACGTTTGATATTAGGAATGGGTCAGCGGCCCGCGTCTGAGCAGAGTAGCGTCCTATACAGATGATTAGTGGGTATGGCCTGCGACCGCTTCCTTGTCACGAGCCGCCGCTGACTTTCCCAAGTTTAGCTCTAACCCCTCCCAGGCAACGAGGCTATTGGGGAAGCGGTCAACGGCCTCCCGCTTAATATTATCCATGAACTCATCACTGTGGAGCGGGTCATGGTGAAAAATAATCAGCTGCTTGACGTTGGCGGCTTTCGCAATTTTGACCGCCTCTTGCCAGGTTGAATGTCCCCAACCGACCTTCCCGACGGGTTCAGCGTGGTACTCAGCGTCGGTGTAGGTCGAATCGTAAATAAATACGTCCGCATCTTGAGCCAGCCAAAGAACGTTTTCGTCTAGGCGATCGGGGAAATGCTCAGTGTCGGTGACGTAAGCGGCAGAAAGACCGTTCCAGCTCACCCGATAGCCCACCGCCTCACCGGGATGGTTGAGCATCCGATTATCGACACGGATGTCGCCCACCTGAATACAGTCGCCCACTTCAATGTCGTGGAAGCTGAGGTCAGCACCCATAATCTGCAGTGGAACCGGAAAGTTGGGGTGCAGCATCTGGTCATTAAGCCGCTGCTCAACAGTCGATCCATTGGGCGCTACCGTGCCGTAGATATTAAACCTATTCCCCGGAACGAAGGCGGGGGTGAAGAAGGGAAATCCTTGAATGTGATCCCAGTGGGAGTGGGTGAAGAACATGTTGGCTTCAACCGGCGTGTGCTTGAGCAGCTCTTGCCCTAACACCCGTAGCCCTGTTCCCCCGTCGAAGATAAGCCGGCGCCCGTTAACCAGCATCTCAATGCAGGAGGTATTGCCACCGTATCGAACGGTATGTCCACCAGGGCAAGCAATGCTGCCACGGACTCCCCAGAACCGAACCTTGAACTGACCTTCGATGAGCTGTCCGTTACTCTCAGACATGAGCGCTACTTAACTCAGTTGACTATTAGCTAGACAATTTGGCAGAGGATCTAGCATATTCGATCCTATCCCACAATTGTAATGACTATCGCTAAGTGACTATATGCTGTTGATCACAAACTAGCGCAATCTTTGAAAACGCGGCTAATTTACTTTGACCAAATGCTCGGTAGATGCGCTGCTGCTGATCAATCTTGCAGTGGATTCGAATATTTCCATTATCTTATCTTAGACTCGCCGCCACATTGCTTAGGCCGTGATGCGGATTACTCCAGCCATGGTTGCTGCTTCAAACTTCGAATTCCTGAGGCGCTCGTCATATTGTAATGAAGCGGCGTCACGGTAACGTAGTTCCTTCGAATGGCCTGCACGTCTGTTTCAATGTGCAGCAGGTTGTCCGCCAAACCGCCGCAGAATGTGTGGTCGGCAACATCGTCTATCTCCTCTAAAACCTCTCCAGCAAGCCAGTAGTAGGTTTTGCCGCGGGGATCTACCCGCTTCTCAAATAAATCAACGTAGCGGCGGATGCCCTGCCGAGTGAGCATTAGCCCCTTCGTTGAGGACTCCTCAACTGCCGGGATGTTTACATTGAGCAAGGTTGTTTTGGGTAAGGCCTGATAGTCTAGGGAATCAATCAGCGATCGCGCAATATTGGCCGCGGGCTGAAATTCTTGGGCGGAAAAGCTGGCCAAACTAAAGGCGATTCCAGGAATCCCTTCAATTACTCCCTCCATCGCTGCCGACACGGTGCCGGAGTAGAGCACGTCAGTGCCCAAGTTAGGGCCGTGGTTAATGCCAGAGAGGACGAGGTCCGGCGGCGTTTTTAGCAGCGCCCCTAGGGCTAACTTAACGCAGTCTGAGGGCGTTCCAGAGCAGGCCCAAGCGGCTACAGAATCAGCAAATATCGCGTCAACCCGCTCTGCTCGGATGGGGTCGTGCAGCGTCAGTCCGTGCCCAGTAGCTGAGCGCTCGCGATCAGGGCACACCACGGTAATCTCATGCCCATCTGCCGCTAGGGTGTTGGCGAGCGTTCGAATACCCGTCGCAAAAACGCCGTCATCATTGCTAATCAATAACTTCATAGGAAATTACACACTGTAGGTTTCAGGTGCCTTTACGATAAACTAGCCGTAGAACTTACCGATACCGTATGGCCAGCCTAACCGAGCTTGAATCCCAACTCACGCAGCTCCAAGACGACGCCCAAGTGGCGATCGCCGCAGCTGACAACCTAGACGTGCTGGAACAGCTGCGAATTCAGTATCTCGGCAAAAAAGGGCAGATCTCTAAAGTGCTGGGGGGAATGGGGAAGCTCGACCCGCAGGAGCGTCCCCAGGTAGGGGCCTTGGCCAACCGCGTTAAAGGGGTGGTTCAATCTGATTTAGACCAGCAGCGAGACCACCTGCAGAGCGCCCAAATCAAGGCTCAGCTTGCCGCCGAAACTTTAGACGTGACCATGCCAGGGGTCTACCGCCCTCAGGGCAAGGTCCATCCTCTTACGAGTACCGTCAACCGGGCCCTTGATGTTTTTGTCGGCTTAGGCTACACCGTCGCCGATGGCCCAGAAATTGAAAGCGACTACTACAACTTTGAGGCACTCAATACCCCCGCTGACCATCCCGCCCGCGACATGCAAGATACCTTCTACTTGCCCGGCGGCGACCTGCTGCGGACCCATACCTCTTCTATTCAGATTCGCTACATGGAAGCTCATGATCCCCCGATTCGGGTTGCGGCTCCGGGGCGGGTTTACCGGCGAGACACTGTGGATGCGACGCACTCAGCCGTGTTTCATCAGCTCGAAATTCTAGCGATAGACAAAGGCCTCACCTTTACTGACCTTAAGGGCACTGTCAGGGTTTTCTTGACTGCAATGTTCGGCGAGTTGCCGATTCGATTTCGTCCTAGCTTTTTCCCCTTCACAGAGCCTTCTGCAGAAGTCGATGTGCAGTGGCGCGGGCGCTGGCTAGAGGTGCTGGGCTGCGGCATGGTTGATCCTAACGTGCTCAAAAATGTCGGCTACGATCCCGAGATTTATACGGGCTTTGCTGCCGGATTTGGCGTGGAGCGGTTTGCGATGGTGCTCCATCAGCTTGATGACATCCGCCGCCTCTACAGCAGCGACCTGCGGTTTCTGCAGCAGTTTTAGCATTTGGCTGCCCCCAAGCCTATGGGTCAACCCAAAGGCTAGGCAGTAGAGACATGGCATGCCCTGTCCTTCACAGAATACATCCCAAAAATCAGCTATGCCAGTTCAGCAGTAGTGGCCAATATCCTCGCCGCATTCGTCGGCCAAATAGCATAGGGATCGAAACCGAAGGCCGATTAGCTCTTCGTAGAGGGGATTTAGCTTGCACAGGGGTGGGATATGGGCAATGCGGTGACCAAAGAGGTTGACGTCCCGCTCAAACGGACACTGCGCAGGAACGACATTGGAGATAAACCGAGCCAGCTCGGGCCGGCGGACGTCAACATTATCCAACCACCGCCGCAGCAGAGGCAGCGGATTAAAACGAGACTTGAACTGAGCCAAAAATTGTAAAGTCATGGGTGCACGTGTGTGGGTCGGCTAAAGCGTAATGCCCCGACAGCTCATAACAGGGCGACTACCGGGTCACTACTACGACGATACAAACTCCATAATGTATTTTCTTGAAGAAACCGGCAAACCTTTCAAAATTGACCTAAAACTTCCATGAAGCTATACCGCTTCTGGATAAGATATGCGGGTGCGAGAGCGAAGGACGCGCAGCGATGGGGAGACAATGCTGCCTGGTACGGCATTTCTAGCCATATGCTCCCGGTATATGGCTGCTGCTTCCGCCATGGAGGAGACCGCATATTGAATTTTTACGCCGCCGCCCAGCGGAATCGTCAAGCAGAGCTTTGACGGATCGGTTCCGCGCAGGCTTTTTTGGGTCACTAGCATCGTGATTTTTTGAGAAACAACGTGAGACTTGTAGGATGAGGTCGCTCTACGTGTCTTAGGACAAGGGAGCTCGCTCCACTCAAGTCAGGTATTTGGTAGACTCTATATCTATTAAAGAATCTAACTTTCGAAAGGATGTTCCATCAGCGGTTCGAATTCTGAAGTGGCATAACAATGTCTTCCGTAAAATTTGATTGTTGAGGTCAGTGGCATTGTGCATGAGCCTAATACAGCATTGTCTAAACAGCGGCTTCTGGCCGCACTACGGCGTGATTTGGGGAGAAGAGCGCTGGGCGTTTGCCTGGTGGGGGTTGCCCTACTAGGCGGCTGTGCCAATTTGGTATCCTCTCCCCCTAAAACCGAAGAGACCCAGCTCTCGGATAACTTTGATCCCTTTGATGAGGCCGTGAGCAAGGCAACCGAAGCGGTGGCGCTTGGGCAAACGGCAGACACAGAAGCAGAGTGGCAGACAATCGCCGAGATGTGGCAAACTGCTGCAGACCTGATGCGAGCTGTCCCCCCCGACCATCCCAATTACGAGGTCGCCCAACAGCGCGCCGAAGAGGACTACATTGAGAATTTTCAGATTGCCCAGAATAAGGCCGGTACGGCTGGGGCTTTGGAGGAGTCTACGGACGACGATAAATTGACTAAGGTCGATTTTGGTCAGGGCTGGCCCTTCGTGGTGGACGGTGAGCTACGCTGTGAGTCCGTCAGCGTTAGCGATCGCGAGCTGAAGCTGGTTACCCTGCACAGCATTGGTCAGGTCTATGCCGTCAACGGTCCGGCTCAGGCTAGAGCGAGCGAGCGAGGCTGGCGCAATGTGGATGAAGTTTGGCGCAGCAGCCCCATCGGCACAGGGAAAGCGCCGATCAACTGGGTGCTAATGCGGGCTGAGGCGGATTGCAGCGCCTAGGTGGTGTCCTATGGGCAGTGGTCCAGAGATGGTGAAGGCTTTGCCTGAGAAATCCCGACGCCAGTCCATGGCATCTTGACAAAATCTCCGGATGACCGGGCCCACTGGAGAAGATTGATACGGTAGATGCACCCTGATTAAACCCTGGCTTCGGCTGGGGTTTTTTTATTCATAGCGTTGGCCCCTCGCCTCAGACATTTTTGGTGCTGAACTGGAGAATCCTAGAGCCAAGTGGCGCGCCACCGCGCTAGCTCATTAGCTTCCACAGACTGCCCGACACAATGTTCGTCGTGACGTGGGCGACAAGCGGCACTAGAAGACTTCCCGTGGCGATCGCGCTTCCCCCCAACGCTACACCGATTACGCTAGCCCACACTACATAGGGCCATTGGGGCCTACCGCTAAAGTGCATAGCGCCAAAGCACAGGCTCGATAGAATTAGCCCCACCCAATCTAGGCCAAAAGCTGGCAGCAGTAGCCCCCGAAACAGCAGCTCTTCACTGGCACCGGGAAGCAGGCCTAGCCAAATTAGATCTAGCCAGAGCAGCGGGCTCAATATCATGGTCAAATAGCCGTCTGCGCTGGCGCGGTAGGCGGGCCACAGCCGGTAGACTGCGCCGCTGCTCAGGGTAATGCCAGCGCCGAGGGCAACCCCAATCCACAGATGTCGCCAGCTCCAGCTCAGAGGCAGCATGACGGGAGCCCCCAGGAAGCGCCACACCTGAACAACCAGCAGCAATAGAACCGCCGTAATTCCCAGGGCAGCAAGCACTTGAATACGGCTGAGCGACTCAAGCTCTGGATCGGGTTGAACAGGCTGGGGCATAGGGCGTCCCTAGAGTGGGCTGAGGCGAGAAATGCGAGGCCGCAGGCTCGATGGGCTCACGCCTGCCTTGAGCGCTGCCAGGACCCCGAGTGCCTCTACATACGATTCTACTGAGATTGCTGAGAGCCCGATGGACTCAGGGGAGACCTGCATGCGGGTTGTGTTTTCCCGAACGGCGATCAGCGTCGTGCTGCGATCGCCCAGGCTGAGCACAGCGCTGCCACCACAGGCCGAAGCAGGGACAATAATCACATCCACCGCATCTACCCATAGGCCGGTGTCACACGATGCCTGACGGGGCTGCGGCATGAACTGAGGGGCGCGGCTCAATCCCACCAGCACGCAGGGCAAAAACGTGTAGCCCAGCTCCTCCGCCGCCGATCGAGGGGAGAGATTGGGGTCTGGGGGCAAAGGGCTGAGGGCAGGGGCGTGGGCGCAAGGGAGACCAAACTGGTTTACCACCAGGTGGCTAATCACCGCTTCCGCTCCCGCCAAGGGGTCCACCCCTTGGCCCTGACGATAGTGTTGCAGAACCAGGCTGTCCTCGTCGTCGGGAAAGCGGGCCACCACGGCGATCGCCTCTGCCCTGGCCCGCTTGACCAGGGCCTCGACGCCCCGCAGCAGGCTGTCGGGCCGCTCCAGGGTGCCCCAGGTAGCTCCAGAGGCGGCGGTTTTGAGGCTCACCCCCAGGGGTGCGTCAGTCACCACATAGTCCGTCAGATCTAGACCCAGGGTGGCGCGGGTCGCGTCAGCCGCCTGCAGGTGCCGCAGCCGCAGCTCGGGCTCAATGGCCGCATCCAGCAGCAGCCCCACCCGGTTTTGCCGCACCGGGCGCAGCCCCCACGCCCCGGCCGCAAATCGGTCCAGGCCGTAGCCTTCGACGTAGAGCACGTTGTCCATGGGCCAGTAGAGCTGCGCCCCATTGAGGACATTGGGGTGGGTGATTAGGCAGTCTGAGAGGTGGGCGACGGCTTTGGCCACCGGCAAGGCATCCCCCGCATAGCCGCCCACGGCAGCCCCGATTCCAGTAGGAATAATTAACAGGGTTGTGAAGGGGGCTTTAGCCATAGCGGAGAGGGGTTTCAAGAATAACCGCCTCGACGGTTGCCGCGCCTGCCTCCACAGTCGTAATGGCCCAGCGCAGCGGCTGACCCTGCTGCTGCAGCGCCGTCTCCACGCGATCGCGTAGGGTTCCGGTGGGCACAAGCGGCACCGTTAGGGTGACGAACCGTAGTGTTACGGGCTGCACTAGGTGCCCCTAAGACTGGAACTGGCCGAACTGCAGATGGTAGACTTCATCTTCTTTGCCGGCATCAATTTTGAGGTTTGTCAGGGGGTAGGCGCTGCAGAGCAACACATAGCCTTTATCCTGAAGATCGCGGCTGATGCCCGCCGCATCACTCTGATCTACCGTCCCTTCAAGAATTTTCGCTGCACAGGTGGTGCAGACGCCGGCATTGCAGGAATAGGGCAAATCGGCGCCAGCTTCAAGCGCTACTTCTAGGATGAGGCGATCGCCTGGAACAGAAAATGTATGGGTTATGCCCTGGTGTTGGATCTCGACCTGGTAGGTATCAGCCATGGGTTTCAAAAATAGGTCAGTGCGGTGTGCAGTCAATGCGCTCGCAGCAGCTATTCTATCGCTACTCCAGCCCCAGTTCACGCTTAAGTAAGTTGATGGACTTGGTGCCGATGTAGTTCTCGCAGCAGAGAATCTGCGGGGCGCGGATCAGATCCTCGCGCACCTCTTGGATAGCCGCCTTCACTCGCTCGTAGCTGGCCTGGTCGCAGATGATGGTCTGGGCCGCACGGACGATGGCGTTGAGCTTGAACTCGTCGTCGGCCTTAGCGGTCAGCACCAGCAGATCGTCCCCCATGAGGCTGTGGACAATCACTTCCGCAGCACGCAAGATGCCGGAGCTGAGGCTGACCAGGCCGATGGAGCTGCCGTCCCCTAGCTTGGTAATCACCTGCAGCTCTTTGCTGTAGTCGTAGATATCCACTGGGATGACCCGCACGGACTTGGGTTCGGCGATCGCTTTCGCCTCTCCAATGAAGTAGCGGGTGGTGACTACGGTGCCTGAGCGGGTCTGGTCTAGCACATCCCCTAGCTCCTCTAGAGGGACCAACTGCACCGGGATGCGCAGCGCCTTTTCCAGCTCTTGGACAATCAGCTCCCCGGCGCCGATGTCGCCCTGGGGGGCCGTCACCAGGACACGGGCGCTACAGCGCAGCCGCCAGTCAATCTCAGAGAGGAATAGCTCCCGAGCCTGGGTCAGAGAGCAGCCTTGGTTGAGCAGCTCGTCTAAGCTTTTTTGCACGAGCTGGTGGGACTCTGGGAACTGGTCGAACAGCGGCGAGTGGGGCGCGTTGCCGTCGTCTCCCTGGGCCCGCACGTAGATGCCAGAGCCGGCCTGGGCATTGACAATGCCCAAATCCTCAAGCTGGCGGTAGACCTTACTGATGGTGTTGCGGTGCAGCCCGGTCTGCATGGCGAGCTGGCGCGTGCTGGGGAGGCGATGCCCCGGCGGAAACTGGCGGGAGGCGATCGCAAATCGAATCTGATTGAAAAGCTGCGTGGAGGCAGGAATTTCACTGTCGGACTGAATATGAAACTGAACCATGGCAAACCTCCAAAGCCCTTTAGAATCCGAAATCAACTGTGGCAGAGATCTCGCAGCCGACAAAGAACCTGCCCTTGACGTCAATGGGAGCTGTAATCTCAGCACGTATGCCCATCGTGACACAAGCAGCCAGTCCTGTTGTGGGATTGTATTGTGCCGTTGCGTTCTATGCTACAGAAAAATCGTCAGCACCAGCAATTCGCGTCACCGCCAAATGACGTAATTTTAGTCACTTGCTTCAATGCCTTCACCCACTATGTCATCCGCTATCCAAGCCCAGACCGTTACGTTAGTCAGCAGCATTCCCATCCCGGCCTATGTCGCCGCCCCAGAAAGCACCCCTAAAGACGCGCTAGGTGGCGTCGTGGTGCTGCAGGAAATCTTCGGCGTCAACGCCCATATTCGAGATGTCACCGAGCGTATTGCCCGGCAAGGCTACGTCGCGATCGCCCCAGCCCTCTACCACCGCCAGGCCCCCGGCGTTGAGACGGGGTATACCCCGGAGGATATCCAGGTGGGGCGGCAGTATAAGGTGCGAACCCAGGCCGACGAGCTGCTGCAGGATGTCCAAGCCGCTGCAGACTACCTCAAAACTGAGTTAGGCCTGTCAAAGGTGGGCTGCATTGGGTTTTGCTTCGGCGGCCACGTGGCGTACCTAGCCGCAACCTTGCCCGATGTCGCTGCAACGGCGTCATTTTACGGCGCCGGAATTGCCACCTGGTGCCCAGGCAACGCATCACCCGATGAGCCGCCTACTGTAGAGCGCACACCCCAGATTTCGGGAGAGCTATACGGCTTCTTTGGCAAAGCAGACGCTAGCATTCCGGCGGTTGAGGTAAATCAAATCGAAGCTGCACTGCAGCGCGCTAACGTTCCCCATCAAATCTTTCGCTATGACGGCGCAGGGCACGGCTTTTTCTGCGATCGCCGGG
>JBHJHJ010000143.1:0-2208 GCA_050330955.1 Elainellaceae cyanobacterium
CAGCGACCCGCTAGCCAATGGGTGGAGCGGGTGCGCCGCCAAATTGCCACCCTATCGGAAGATCACCAGGTGGTAGAGACGGCAAACCTTTATGGTGTGGGGTACCAAATTGGCATGCCGCGCGATCGCGATACGCTGCTGGCCTACGTGGCTGAGAAGTATGAGGGGGAGGTGGCTGCATCCCTGGCGGCAGAGGTGAGGGCCATGTCGGGGGTAGAAGTTCGTCACGTGTATGATGTCCTCTCAGCCTTAACCGACGATGCGATTCCCTCGCTTGACCGCGACATTACCCAGGGCATGTTTCGCAGCCTGGACTGCCGCGAGAATGTGGCCTTTAGCGATCGCGCTGTGACGGATGCGGTGTTCAACGACCTGGAACTGCCGCAGCTTGGGGCCAGCAAATATAGCATTGCGCTGGTGGCCTACGACGTTTGTAAGGTTTGGCCTGTGGAGCCCGCTGATGCTAGCGAGCACACCGTTCTAGAAAGCGATATTCCCACCCTGGTGCTGCAGGGACGCTACGACACCCAAACCAACACCGAGATGGGCCGCCAGGCCACCGCTGGACTGAGCAACGGCCTGTACGTTGAGTTCTCCAGCACGGGGCATGGAGCGCTGTTGTACTCCGCCTGTGCCCGCGATATCGGCGTCGCGTTTGTGACTTACCCGGATCAAGCGCTAAACACCATCTGCACTGCTGATCTGTTTCCCGAGTTTGTGCTACCCGATGCCGCTTTAACCACTGGTGACCCTGAAGCTGAATCTATGCCGTAGCATAACGATGAAATTATCCCTACTCTTCCTCACAAGCCTCGCCCCCTTCTTCACCACCGCCGCCCTGGCCCAGACCAGCCCCGTCCCCCAGGCCATCAGCGGCCAAATCGTTGATTGCCCCATGCCCCTCGCCCCCGGCGACGTTGACGGAGAAACCGTCATTTGCGGGCAGATTCAGGTGCCTGAAAACTGGGACGATCCCAGCAGCCCCACCCTGACCCTCACCTATGCCCGCCTGATCTCCTACAACCTGTCCTCTATCGACGATCCCGTCATCTTTTTTGCCGGTGGCCCCGGCGGCTCTGTTCTGGCATCCCAGGGCAGCTCTGCCTTTGACTTCAACTACCTGCGGGAAACGCGAGATGTGATCGTTTGGGACCAGCGGGGCAACCGCTACAGCGCTGATTTGCGCTGCCCTGAAACGGTGCAGGTGCCGGATGCCGAGGCAAGGGATGCCGCAAACGAGGCGCTAGAGGCGCAGACGCCTGAATTGACCCTAGATAGCGACGCTCAGGCGTTCTTAAACTACACGCAGCAGGGCGTGGAAATTGAAGGATATCCCCGCTGTGCGAACTACTTTGAGGCCCAGGGACGGGACCTCACCCAGTACAACACCGCTAATACCGTACGCGATGCGATCGCGTTAATGAATCATCTCGGCGATCCGGCCTACAACCTGTTCGGCATTTCCTACGGCACCCAGATCTCGCTGGCCATCATGGACTACTACGGGTCCAATCCGGTGGCGGGGCTGCCGCCCCTGCGCAGCGCGCTGATTGACGGCATTTTTCCGATAAATATCTCCAGCGTAGGCGATGCGTTAGTAGAGCAACGCAACATTCTGCGGGTTTTTGCCGACTGTGAGGCCGATGCCGCCTGTGGGGTAGCCTATCCCAACATCCGTCAGCGGGCCATTGACCTACTGGCCCAGTTAGAAGAAGAACCCGTCACGACTAATTCCGGCACTGTAACCCTGGAGGACCTGCAGCAGGTTCTGTTCAGCGCCGTCACCCAGCAGTCGAAGTACGACCTAATTCCCTATTTGCCCCGAATGGTGGACGAGCTGGCCCAGGGCGACGCCACAACTTATCGCGTTACCGCCGCCATCAACAGCGGCCAGATATCGGCAAGGCCCCCCACGGTAGAAGCGGCGCTAACCAATCCTCTCACCCCACTTACGACTGAGACAGCCGCCCTAGCCGAGGAGCTGCGGGGAATCGCCAACCGCCTCGACACCCTGGGGACCGCCACCAGCGACCTCGCCGCCGCCATTGACGAGGCCGAGACCCTGCCACAGCTCTACGTCAATCTGCTCGAGCGCTACCTGGCCAGCGCCGCCCCCAGCGATCGCCAGAAATTTTCAGTAACGGTGATTGAGCTCTACATTGACTATCCCCAGCAGCAGACGCGGGCGGGGCTGCTGGACCTAACGGG
>JBHJHJ010000144.1:0-4400 GCA_050330955.1 Elainellaceae cyanobacterium
AAAGTAACCACCACCCTAACCATCACCAACCGCATCGACGAGGCCAACGCCAAACGGGGCCTCATCCCCAAAGACGCCGTTCGTTCCGTTACCCTGCAGAACGTCCTCGTCGACACAGGCGCAACCACCCTATGCTTACCCGAAACAGTCATTGCCGAGCTGGGGCTCGACCTACTGCGGGAGGTCACCGTCTCAACCGCAGCAGGGGTGAGCACAGCGCGAGTGTTTCAAGACGCCAAGATTTCGCTTTGTAATCGCGAAGGCACTTTTGAATGTCTGGAGTTGCCCGGTGGCCGCGACCCGCTGCTGGGGGTGATTCCGCTGGAGGCACTGGGCATTGAGCTGGATCTGCAGAATCAGCGGTTGAGGGTGCTGCCGTCGGAGTCTGCAGACACCTATTTAACGATTTATGGGGTGGCGCGCTGAAACGCGATCGCTCTTCCCACTGGACGGGCGGGTTTCGCAGCAGCGAATCGGCATGAGCCTACACGCAACATCAAAGCCCGCCCCGACGCCCCGACATCCTCTGATTACTCAGATGCTATGGCGCGATCGCCCTCCCGCCACTAACGCAGAGGCCGCTGCTGCACTAGATAGCTCAGCACCTGCCCGTGGGCCGGGGTAAGGCGAATGCCCTGCTCCCCGATGGCAATCAGCGGGGTCCAGTAGCGCCGTTCGACGTAGTGCAGCAGGTGCAAGCGAGCAATCGCCTCTTGCACCCCCTCGGGGGAGCCGATGATTAGGTGACGCAAGTGCTCGCATCCCGGCGCTGGCGAAGGCTCGACCAAAACCGGGACATTGGGCTCTGCTTCCATGGGAGAGGAAAGCCGCGCGGCTTGGTCCGCTGCGAGCTGCTGCGCCACAGCGAACTTTGCCGCCCCTTGGACCAAGGGCAGCGAATCATATTGAGATACCATGAGGGACTCCTTATGTGTGGGTTGGAGTCCCCCAAAAACCGGCCACCCCCCAAAACGTTGTTTTGCTCGGGATGACGCAGGTATCTCTTATGATCAACCTCAGTCCTGCCGAGACAGCTTACTCTGTCTTGTGGGATTAGGGGCTACGGGTTGCTGACATCAACCAGTAGCTCCGCCCGACCGAATTCTTGGGAGACGAAGCCATGGGGACCACGGCTCTAGCTCCAGAGAATAGTACATGTTTGCGGTTGGGGCAAGGAGAAATTTGGCCTTTGGGGGGCGATCGCCATTAAACCCTACGCAGCTTGCCAGTATTCCGCTCCCAAAACACCCCCTCCGCAAATCCCTGAATTGACGGGTCCGTTTCTGCGATCGCCAGCCGCTTTTCCGCCAGGCAGCAGTACAGCTCATCTTGCTCAATGCCCAGGTACCGCCGCCCCAGCTTCTTAGCCACCACAGCAGTGGTGCCTGAGCCCAAAAACGGGTCTAGTACCAGGTCGCCGGGGTTGGAGCTGGCCAGAATCAGCTTCGCCACCAGCTTTTCCGGCTTTTGGGTGGGGTGGTCGGTGTTCTCTGGCATCGACCAGAAGGGCACGGTCAGGTCTGTCCACAGGTTGGAGGGGTGGGTGAGGCGGAAGTTGCCCTGGTGCGTCCTGTTCCAGTCCTTGGGGGAACCGTTTTCCGTGTAGGGGGCCAAGACGCGCCGCTTTAGCTTCACCGCCTCCACGTTGAAGGTGTAGCGGCTCGATACGGTGCAAAACCACACATCCTCCGAAGCGTTCTTCCAGTTGTGGCGAGCCCCACGCCCCTTCTCCCGCTCCCAGGTGATGCGGTTGCGCACCTGGAAGCGCGACTGGGCCACGGGGAATACGGCAGGGGAGGACTGCCAGTCGGCGCAGATGTAGACCGATGCAGTGGGCTTGAGCAGGGGCAGCAGGCCGTCGAAGCAGGTAGCCAGCCACTGGGCGTAGGTGTCTAGGTCGGTCTTCTTAAAGCGAGTGGAGTTGAAAACCTTATCCAGGTTGTAGGGCGGGTCCACCACCAGTAGGTCAACGCAGCGGGGCGGCAGGTGTGGGATTGCCTCAAATAGGTCTTGGTGAATCGTGCGGCCCGCGATCGCCTCCAGTTCCACAGGCTGACTCAGCCGCAGCAGCCGCTGCCGGTACTGGGCTCGCTCTGCAGCGTCTAAGGTGAGGGTGCGGTTGCGGGGAGCGCGGGTTTTGCCCTCTGCTGGCGCTTTTTCCACCAAACCAAAGCCTTCCAGGCTGGTACTTTAGAACCTTATCACGGCGCTAGTACCGATTCGGGGGGAGGCGATCGCCGCGGCGCGGGTATTGGTCACGAGATCGGTAGTCATCGCGAGGGGGATAATGATCGCGAGGCGGGTACTCATCGCGGGGCGAGTAGCCATCGTCGGGCGGATAGTCATCGTCGCGATCGCGCCAGCGGCGCTCAAGGCTGCGGCTCACCTCCCGAAACAGATCGCGCCGCAGGTAGGGGTAGTCCGACACCCAAAAGCCGCTGTCTGGCAGATAGGCGTCGGAGATTTTGGTGATGCGGCCCAGGTCCGAACGGTTTGACATGGCTACAAGCTCCACCGCGTCCCCCCGGCGGATGGAGCGGTGCTCTCGCTGCAGGGGCACCTGCAGCTTGGCGGTAAAGCCCGTTTCGTCGCCAATCTCTAGGTTAAGGCGGCGCTCCCGGTCCTCCACGATGACCAGCTCTCCCTGGCGGTTTACCTTTTCCTGGCTGCTCACCAGCGCCTCGGTGATAAACTTATCGACCACTTCGCCCCGCAAAAAGCCCGCGAACCCGTAGCGGCGCAGCTCGCGGCTGCGGCGGAAGGCGAAGAAGATGGGCGCCCACAGACAGTAGGTGGCCGATATAACAATGGCTAGAAACGTGAAGAACTGCAGGAAGCCGGTTACGATTTGCTGCAGCGCCACCGCCGCCAGCAGACCCGCCAGGGAAAACAACACCCGCCGCAGGATATCAGTAGGGCCGCCCCAGCAGTATTTGTATTGCTGGGCGGTGGCCAGCGGCGGAACGAGGTCTTCAAATTTCTTGCGGCTTAGCGGAATCAGCATGGCGAGCAGCTAGCGGGCTTGGTTTGAGCCTAACATTTTAGCCGCACTTCCTAGGCGCTAAACTCTGGGGCGAGCATCCCCATTGCGAATATCGTAAACGCCCCAGTCGCGCATACCGTGCTGACCCAGCAGGGAGGCAACTTCATTAGCCTCGCGACCGCTGCCCTGCATTGTCACTAAGATGTCCTCATCGGCAATGCGCCGTTCGTAGAGGCTGGCCTGCTCCTCTGAGATGCCTAGATGCCTCAGCGCGTCGGACATATCGCCAATGTGTCCGTCCCGCGCTTCCCTGACCAATCCCGACGTTGCCGGACCGATGACCAGCATAGGCCCGATGCCCGGTACGTCCACTCGGTTGAGCCCTGACAGCAAGCCCGTCACGCCACCCAGCGGACCGCGGTCCCCAGTGAGATAGCTTTCGTTATTCCTGTCGTCTTTCACAGCGATCGCCACCTGACGGAGAAGACTAGCTCCTCTGACCTGGTCCAAGGCTGTTTCCATGGTGTGCCAGTCGGAGAAGACGCCGATAATCTGACGCTGCCCCGCCACGTCATGATCGCGCCCTGAGCCGGTGGTATCGCGTAGGGCGGCGATGGGGCCACGATTGCGGTCGGCGTCGCGGTCTATATCGCGCCGGTCTACATCACGCCGGTCTACATCGCGCCGGTCTACATCGCGCCGATCCGCTGCCACCGCTCTGCGATCGTCACCGTCAGTATCAGGCATGTCGTAAATGCCCCAATCCTGAATGTTGTGCTGCTTCAGCACCTTTTCCGCTCGGTTAAGGTCTACTTCGGTGCCTTTGACCATCACTAAATAGTCCCCCGCCGAGACGCGATCGCTATACTCCTTAGCCCGGTGCTCCGGCACCCCGAGGCCAATCAGCGCCCCCACAAGCCCACCGGCCACGGCCCCACCTGCTGCGCCAACCAGCGTCGTCAGCACCGCTGCCGCTTCCCCAGCTAAGATTGTTGCCCCAACCCCCGGAATCGCGATCGTCCCTAGGCCTACGAGCAGGCCTGCGACACCGCCGAGTAAGCCACCGGTGGCCGCGCCGACAGCGCCTCCCGTATCTGCCTGGTTGCCGACGCTTTCCTTAACCTCGACCCCGGCAATGTCGGCCTCGCGGTTGGCCTCGCGGGTAATCACTGAGGTGTCGGCCATGGAGAAGCCGGAGTCCCGCAGGGCCTGCAGGGCTGAGGCCGTGGTGGTTCTATTGGGGAAAACGCCTAGTGCGCGCTGGTGTCTGGAAGCCATGGCAACCTCTTGAGGGTGGGGATGAAGATTTGGCGTGACGAGCACGGGACGCCCGTCGTCACGCTAATTTTCCTTATACTCAAGAACCATCTCCACCCTCATCACCCTAGAGGGATAAGCGCCCCTAAAAGACAGCATC
>JBHJHJ010000145.1:0-15781 GCA_050330955.1 Elainellaceae cyanobacterium
AACAGCAAAAACACGCTGAACCCTAGCACATTAGACCACCACAGCCGGGGCGATCGCCGCCAAGTGAGAAAGAGACTTGCCGCCGCCGCCGCCAGCCAGCCTAGACCGCCCCACCGCAGAATGCGGGAAGCGGCGATCGCCCCAGGCAAGTTGGGCATGGCGGGATCGTTGCCCATCCAAGGGGCGCTGCGCCACACCGCTACCGCCAGCACCAGCATAAACAGCCCATTAGCCCAACCGCTGCGCCGCAGCCCCACAGGTGGCTCTTCTTTCACCTCACCAATGGGGGCAATGAGCACGGCGGCAGCGGGCAGCAGCGGCAGCGTATAGCTGGGCAGTTTGGTTACCGCCAGGGTGAAGAAAACGAATACCACAGCAAACCAAACCAGGGCAAACAGGCCCAACTGCCGGTCGCGGGGCTGATCTTGCCAGGATTGCCGTCGCCAGAACTGCAACCGCGCCATGCCCCAGGGAAGGTACATTGACCAGGGAATGAAGCCCACCAGCACCACCAGGAAGTAAAAGTACCAGGGGGCCGAGTGATTGTTGACCACCTGGGTAAAGCGCTGCACATTGTGGTAACCAAAGAAGCTGTCAATGTAGGCCTGTCCGTTGGCGCGAATCACTAGGGCATACCACGGCAAAGTTAGCCCCAGCACCAGCCCTAGCCCCAGCAGTGGCCTCAGCTCCCGCAGGGCGCGCCAGTTCCTCAAATAGACCAGAAAGCTGCCGATAATCAGTCCCGGCAGCACGATCCCCACCGGCCCTTTCGTCAACACCGCCAGAGCAATCAGCACGTAGAGCGCCACAAACCAACCCTGCTGAACCTTGGGGCGCTCTGGCTGGCTATACCCCAAAAAAAAGGCAAACAGGGCGCTCCCCATGCAGCCGCTGAGCAGCATATCCGATACGCCAGTGCGTCCCCAAACCACGGTCTGGAGGTTGAGGGCGATCGCTGAAGCTCCGGCTAGAGCGACTCCCCAACGGTTACCATGGGTACGCTTATGCGATGCGGTCTGGGGCTGAGAGCACACGCTTCTCTCAGGCGGGGAAGTATAAGACGGAGCTATGCCAGCAGCCCCAAACCGCAGCAGCGTATAAAATCCCATCAACGTCAGACCCACCGCCGCTAGGGCCGAGGGCAGGCGAGCCATCCAGGCGTTTGCTCCGCCAATTTGATAAGCGATTGCCATCAGCCAGTAAATCAGCGGCGGCTTATCGAAACGGGTGGCATCATTAAAGTACGGGGTGACCCAATCCCCAGTAATCTGCATTTGCCGCGCTGCTTCGGCAAAAAGAGGTTCCGTTTCATCCACCAGGCCAGTGGCTCCAAGCTTCCAGAAAAATGCAGCGCTGCATAGGGCAACCAGCCAAGTTAAACTCAGGACCCACCGCAAGCGGGTCGAGCTGAGCTTAACGGGTCGCAAGAGATGCCCCACGGTCCCACATGTACCATGCGAAAGAACTCGTCTACTGTAGCGAGAAACGGTCTTTAGTGAAACAGGCCGGGTTGTAGACGGTTCGCTAGCTTGGGATTGGTTAGGACTTTGGTTGGGGGGAAGTAGGGATCTGAAGCGTAAGCTGCCACTCATTGGCGTCATTCTGCCAGACCGGCAGCGGGGTAACCCCCACGACATATGGGCCCCAGTAGCGCTGGGATCCATCCTGGGCAAAGGCCATTAGCACATCGCCGGCTTGGATAGTCTGCCGCCCGTCGGGGAGGGAGAGCCGCAGCCCTTTAAGATTGCCTTCCCCAGGCGCAAAGTCCCAGTGCACCGGCTCATCGAAAGTCAGCTGGCCAGTACCCTCTCCGGCAACTTGGTCTGAATTGGTCAATGCGGTCGGGCTGGTCTCAAGGGGCGATTGTGACAGGAGCGCCACGCGCACCGCATGTGCAGTCTGATTGCTGACGCTTAAGCTGCCGGCCAAGTTCGAAACCCCGGTGCTGGGGTTGACCTGGGCAGGGTCTATTTGAGTCAGGTCTGTTGGAGCAGCGTTTGTCTGGGTATCAGTGACCGGCAGCGTGGTTTCCCGCTGTTCGCCAGGCTCAATCTCGCCGCTGTTTGCAGCCCTGTCTAGCCCATTTGGGACAGATTGAGTGCCGTCAGTGCCGTCAGGTAGCTCCGCCCCGCGCTGCGAAATCGGAGCGGAGGGAGCAGCGTCAAACACAACGCGGACGGGGCGAATGAGAAGCAGTCCGAGTAAAGTGGTCGCGGTCGCACCCCAGAGCATACCCAAAAGGAGCGATCGCGTCCTCGCCGGCATGGTTTTATGGACCAGTTTTTCCTCAGTCAATGAACCCTCCCGATGCACTAATTTCAATCTAGAATAAGGAACGCGGCTTGATTAATGTGCCTACCGGTGCGCTGCTGCGCTTTGCTGTCGCACTTTTGCAACACATCATGCAAGATACCCGTCTCAACCGCCTCACGAGTGCCGTGATAGGCCAGCTTGGTCAATGGTTGCGCAATCCATGGCGACGCACCTCCCTGATTGTCATCGGTTTACTCTTCGGCAACTTCACGGCGACCGTGGCGGCAACCATTACAGGGCAAAATGCAAATTGGGATGTGCTAGTGGCAATCATCTTGCTGGCGCTGATTGAGTTTACGAGTTGGTCAATTTATGGCGGATGGCTTTCGAGGGATGGACGAAGTCGCCTGCTGCTCACAGATGTGGTCAACGCCGTTAAGCTAGGGCTGGTCTACGGCCTATTCGTAGAAGCCTTCAAGCTGGGAAGCTAATCGACGTGGTGATATCGCCGAAGCTCGATCAACTCTTGCACAGTGCCATCAATCGGGAGGCGTGTGACCTTGAAGCGTTTAGGGACTACCAGGCTTTGATAGAGCACGGCCAGGCTAGCGTGACCTATCACGCCCTTGCGGGCGATCAGTCCCTCAGCGCTATCACAGAGCGATTGCAGCTACTGCGAAAGGTCTATCCAGACTTGAGCCAGCTCTGCCAAACCTTGATGAACGGACCGGACAGCCCGCTGCCCATGATGTGGCTTTTTTGGCTCCCTCTCGCACAGTGGATTGATGAGCAACAGCAGCGCCTAAAACGCCCGCTTATTCAGGGCATTTTGGGGATGCAAGGCACGGGTAAAACGACCCTTGCCCTCATCCTATCGCGAATTTTGGCTCAGTTGGGACATGGCGTCTGCTGTCTTTCCATCGACGATTTCTATAAGTCCTACTCGGCGCGTCAGCAGCTTCAGAGGAGAGATCCAAGACTCGTTTGGCGTGGCCCCCCAGGAACCCATGACATAGACCTAGCCCTCTCTGCTCTGCAGCAGCTCAGGGCCGGTCTCGATACGGCAGTTCCTCGGTTTGACAAGTCTGCCCATAGGGGACAAGGCGATCGCGCTGCATTCGAAACCGTTGCCGGGGTGACTGTTGTGCTTTTTGAAGGCTGGTTTGTGGGAGCCCAGCCCCTTCCCGCAGAGAAGTTTCGGCCAAAGCCTAGCCTAATGCAGTCCAGTCCGCTGCCGTGGCCCATTGAAAGCGAAGCCGACTATGCCTTTGCCCACGACTGCAACGAGCGGCTGCGGGACTATCTGCCCCTCTGGGAGCAGGTTGACCGGCTGCTGGTGCTGCACCCCTCAGACTATCGCCTGAGTCAGCGGTGGCGGCGAGAAGCTGAGCAAACCCTAGTCGCTTCGGGGCAATCGGGCATGGATGACGCCGAGGTAGATCGCTTTGTCCATTACTTTTGGCGCGCCCTCCACCCAGAGCTCTTTATCACCCCTTTACTGTGCGATCGCCAGCGGGTCGATCTGGTGGTTGAGATCGACCCCCACCACCAGCCTCAACGAATTTATGCGCCCTAATCGCGCTACTTTGAGATATCATTTCCAAGCTTGTTTTCTGTTTTTATCGATTTGTGAACTAGAGGTAGCCCTATGGCAAAACATACCCAAGCCCACCTGCCTAAGACCTTGAGCAAAAGTCTCACTCCGGGGCAAAAAGAAATGGAAAAGCGCAAGATGAGATACTACATGGACGCCAAACTGCTTGAGATCGGGGTTGATCCTAAGTCAGTCATCTATCGCTGGTCGGTAGAGTCTCGAGGTGCGCGGGAGCAGTGGACCTGTAGCGCTTACTGGGGCGAGTCTAAGGATAAGCTTCTTGCTGAAGAGGGCGTCTAACGATCAAATGGTAGAGCCACTAAAATTCACGTTGACGTTAAGGTTATGGCGCGGTTTTTTGCAATTCCGATATCTAATCTCGGGCTAATTCGGGCAAGCTAAGAAAGCCGATTTGGCACTACGTAGTTAAGCTTCCGATCTTCCGATATTTCAGTCTGGCTGAGCGATATCCGGAGCGTTCTGTTTGAAAAATTGGACTGTTTAGGAAGATTAGTCTGTGTAATCTCTTACAAGGGACATAGCAGTCCTTGCGTATACAAAATTCATATCCATTTCTAGCGTATTATGACCAACCGTCCTAAAAGTCTGCGCTTTCCCCTATGGAAGTTTTTAAATCAGCCGCTTCTCGACAAGAACTGTCCGCTGATGCTGCGTCCCTCCATCTACTGGAAAGCTTACCAGCGAGACCATCTCAACCGCTGCTGGAAAGCCACATATCCTTCCGAGAGAGAATCTCACAATTCATAGTGCTTTAACACCCATCGGCCAAGCGCAGACCAATTCGGCATCTCCACCTGCCCTACCGTTTAGGAGGATTCAATCGGGGATTAGACGTTAAGATCTGTACGCTTATCCGGAAGACGCTTCTACTGGTCTGAAGACCGTAGCAATTAAGTCGGCTGATGTTGCTAAGCAGGATTTATCTGCGCACAGAATAAATAACATCGAACGTGGCCCATAACCTATAATTTTCTGTTCTCCGATAGCCATATCATCATGGCTATGGGGTACACAGATATTGCGGTTACAGGGCTCCTTGCTTTTGCAGCATCTAGCAGTCAACGAGTCAATGCGCAAGTGAGGAGAAACAAGTCGATGACAGCACTACCGGCAGATCTGTCCCATCAGCTACAGGATGGTCAAACAGCGCGCATTGTCGTGTCCCCAAACGATCTGCGACAGCTCTTCAATCAAGTTGAAGCTGAGTTTTGTCAAAGTAGAGTCTACCAGAAGATTCTGAGCTGGTTTCAGCATCAGCTTAAAGACAATGAGGAGCTGGTTTCGCAGCTCGCTAGTACCCTAGGGCGGGAGGCGATTCGGCTAACGCTGCGGCAGTTGATTGCGGGGGCCTCCCAAACGGAACCAGAGGCTCTGAGGCCTGCTCCTGCCCCTGATGAAGTCTGCGATCGCCCCGTCAGCGCTGCTCAATCTGGGGTAGAAGCCAGTCATAGCAGCAATAGCTCCGAAGATTCCAATCCATTTCCCCCCCTGAAAGAGGCCCAAACGGTAGGGTCTCAGCCTGCTAAAGCGGCAGAGAACGGTTTCCAAGTGAGTGAGCATCGTTCGGTTAACGTCGAGGCAATGCAGACAACCTATCAGGCGGAAAGACTCACAGATAGTGAGCCTATAGATACTGAGTCTGCAGATAGTAAGCTTTCAAATACTATGCCTGCAGATAGCAAACCCGTTGGCATCGGGCATAAGCCTGCAGCGAGAGCCCGCAGTGGCCCCGCCGTCTCACAGTCCCACACCGCAACCGCATCGACGCTGTTAGAGGTGGGGAACTTACTCAAGCAAGCGCGGCAGCAGCGCGGTTTGACTCTAGACCAGCTCTATCAGTTGACCCACGTACCCAAGCACCATATTCAGGCGATCGAGAACGGTATGCGCGATCGCCTGCCGGAGGAGATTTATGTGCGGGGATTTATGCGTCATCTGTGCAACGCGTTAGGGCTCAACGGCGAAAGTCTCACACCCTATTACGCTCATGCGGCTGAAGCCCCCGCTAATTCTTCTCTTCAACAGCACAAACCACAGTCGCCGCGGCTTTATCTGCGCCCTGCTCACCTGTATACGGGCTACGCAACGCTGATGCTAGGCGCCCTCGGAGGGTTATGCTGGATCACCTGGCAACCTATTGCAGACGAGATCGATTGGCCCGAACAGGTCAATCTCGGCGCGGCGGCAGTGGATTCGGACCTAGCGGCTCTCCGAGAGACGGTGACCTCAAAGCTCCGCTATTTTGAACTTTCTAAGCAGCGATCGCGACACCTAGCAGAGCTAGACAGCATCGCGGCTCCAGAGCTGATCTTGGAGCAAATTCAGGGAATCCCGCTTTCAGAAGCCCCGTAGCGCTCTGGCCACAGCGCTTATCCAACGGGCCTATTCAATGAAGGTAGCCTCATCCAAAGGGGGCATTTCCGCAGCGCTTGAAGCACTTCGTTTTACGAAAGTCTTGGAAGGGCGTTAAAATCAAGGCCTGAGAGATTTACACCGGGTTGACCGAGACTATGATTAGGCACTCGTGTATGATGCCTTAGGCGATCCCCGGAGGATAGGGATAAGTTTCTGATGGACGATAAGCTCAGCTCCCGAGACATTCACGACAGTTCGCTAATCCGCTCTGCACCCTTTTTCTCGGGTCTTCCGACTGAGGTGGTTGCACGGGCAACGGCTAATGCTGTTACTCGCAAGCACCCTGCGAATCAGGTCATTCTGCTAGAGAATGATTGGGGAAACTCAGTGTACTTCATCTTGGCGGGCTGGGTAAAAATCCGCACGTATAATCTTGACGGCAAAGAAGTGACGCTGAATATCTTGGGTAAAGGTGAGCTGTTTGGTGAAATGGCGCCGTTGGACGAGGTGCCGCGCTCAACCGATGTGATTACCCTTGCTTCAACCATCATTAGTAATTTACCCTCCCAGGACTTTGTGCAGCTCATTCAATCGGAGCCCCTCTCTGGTATCCGGCTCGCTCAGCTTATGGCCCGCCGCTTGAGGCAGGTCAACCGTCGTTTGCGGCTGCGGGAATCTGACAGCACCTCACGGGTGGTCGACATTTTGCTGTTTCTCGCGGACGGTCAGGGGAAGCAGGGGGAGCAGGGCATTGAGATTCCCAACTTACCCCACCGTGAGCTGAGTAGTTTGAGCGGCTTAGCCCGAGAGACAGTGACCAGGGTGCTCAATAAGCTGGAAAAGAAATCGTTTATCAACCGCGATCGCGACGTGCTGTGCCTGCTGGACGTCGATGCCTTAGAGCGAATGCTTGTTTAGCCAAAAGTCTTTATATTTCTTAATATGGAGAGGATAGCCCACGGAGCCAAGTTGTGGGCCAGTCGTCGCCTATTGAGAAACCTAATGGTACCGAATACCTCTAAACCAGACTCGTCCACCGCCCAGGACTCCCCACGATCCGAGGGGGCTTGGCGCATCAAGCTTCTTTACGACGGCGAATGTCCGCTCTGCCTCAGAGAGGTAAATTTCCTTAAACAGCGCGACGGCGGACGGGGCAGAGTCGCCTTTGTGGATATTGCCGCAGCAAATTATCGCCCTGAGGAAAACGGCGGCGTCGATTTTGAGACGGCTATGGGTCGAATTCACGCCATTTTACCCGACGGCAGCGTGATCAAAAACGTCGAGGTCTTTCGCCAGGTCTATGAGGTATTGGGCATGGGCTGGATTTATGCCGCAACCCGCTGGCCGGTGATTCGCCCGATTGTCGATAAGATATACGAGATTTGGGCCGATCGCCGCCTGGCGCTGACGGGCCGCCCTGGGCTCGAAACCATCATGGCCCAGCGTCAAGCTCCAGGCTGTGGGAGCGGTGAAGACTCGGCTGAGGGGCAACGCTGCCGCCTGTCTTAAGCCGCCTTCAGCAGCTTAGGCTCACTCTGCATAGGCAGCACATCCAGCGTGTCGAGCTGGGCGCAGTAGGCCAAGTCTCGCTGATTGTCTAACCCCAGCAGGCGCTGGCCGTGGCTAGCATGGTGCATTAGCTTTTCTAAATCGGCTTGCCAGTGCCGATATAGGGCGATCGCCGCCACCGTTTCGTCGTTCTCCGCGAGGGTCATCAGCGGCACCTCCTCCGCTAGAGCCGCCGCGATCGCCCCAGCACAGACTGTATCCTCTAAGGAATAGCTGCCCTCCCAACCCGAGCCCACCAGCCACACTGTTTCAGGGCGATGCTTTAAAAGGTAGCGGACCGCGCTGTGACGATTGACCAAGGCAGCCGTTAGCACAATAGGGGCATGGGCAATGCGCTCCAGACAGCGGGTGCCGTTGGTCGTGCTTAAAAAGATCCGCTTGTTGCCCACCCGCTCGGGCACGTAATCCAAAGGGGAATTACCCATGTCGCAGCCCTTTACCATGGCGCCGCCGCGCTCCCCCACACGGATACGCTTATCCGCCGGCCAGGCCTCGCTGGTTTCTAGAAGTAAATCAATATCGCTAAAGGCCTGTACCGCCTCAGCGCCGTGGGCCAGCGCAGTTGCAATCGTCGTCGTTGCTCGCAGGACATCGATGGCGATCGCGCAGGCTGGGACTGTTTCTGAGGGGGTTAACTCAGGGGTGTGGAAAACGGATAGCTTCACAGAGGCCCTTAGGATGTGATAAACCCCATCATTGTAAGACGCAGCGGTAGAGTATGACGATCAAGTTTTTGCGATCGCCGCGCATAGACAATGATTCATATAAGAAAAGTTAAGCTCTTGTTGTTACAAAATGTGACGCGCTGACTAATAAAAACCGCGGTCATATGCGAATTAATTCGTTTGTCTCAAAGTTCGGCACTTACGTTTTCTGTTTCCTTAAGAATTTAGATAAAAAGCGTTACGTCAAGGTTCGCAATAAACCGTACACCCCCCAGTATTATAAGCTTTCAGACCTATCGAATAACCGAATTAATCCATCAGTATTAAGTCTTCTTGCGCACTTCTTCTGAGCTGAAAAACCTGCGCTTCAATAGGAATATGCAGAGGAATCAAACTGCTAAAAACGCCAACACAGCCCTGTAAAACTTGCTACAGCGAAGCTTGCAATAGTGGCGGCTTAGGCAACAATGCTCAGGCGCTAATGCTGAGTCAGCACCTAGGCAGCAATGTAGCTAGCTCAGCATCGCAAGTAGCGAATACTCAGATCACGAGACAATGATGAACTGGTACTCTCAACTCACACGACTCATTCTCAACTTCTATCGGGAAGACCCAGCCGAGCTACAGCAGCTTAAGGTGCTCCAATCTTGTCGGCTTTCCCGGTGGTGGGGCACGCTGCGCGTCAACTGCCCCAGCGCCGAAGTGGCATACAGTATTGCGGAAGCCAGCACCATTCTGTGTGAGCCTATTTCCCAGCTTCGTCTTGCCCAAGAAATTAAGCTGATCGTCAACGGTGCCGTTGTGACCACCCTATCGGTCCAAAAACCGAGCTGTAAGCCGAATCGGCGCAGCAGCGATCGCCTTCTGTAGCCTCTTTCCCAAGCGACGCCCAGGGCAATGGTCCCGGTGGGCTGTGGCGAAGCGCTGAACGGTACTGTCTTGAGCAGTACCAATGACAAATTTATCTTGCCCTCATTTATTAAGCCACGCCACTCCGTAAGATTGGCTGTGGATAGCGTTTTCAGGTGCTGTAGTTAATCTGGCAGCCCCTGCCGCTCATAACCTAGTGAGGTCTGTCATGAGAGAATCAGTGTCTCGCCACAACTCTATTGAATCTCGTCTGCCCATAGGGCTCTTTTTGCTGCGGATCAGCGTATTCTTAGTTCTGCTGATGTGGGCGCTCGACAAACTTGTCCGTCCTCAACACGCCGCCGCTGTGTACGAAAACTTCTATTTCCTGGGCGGATTGGGAAATTCAATCTTTTACATCATTGGCATTGTCCAGCTCGCCATCATCGTTCTATTCGTGCTCGGCCTTTGGAAGCGGTGGACCTACGGCCTCGTGCTGTTTATGCACGCCGTCTCTACGTTCTCCGCCTTCAGGCAGTATTTCAACCCGTTTCAAGACCCAAACTTACTGTTTTTTGCGGCCTGGCCCATGCTTGCGGCCTGCTTTGTCTTGTTCTACCTCAAGGATTGGGACACAAAGTTCACCTTGGGGGGCAAAGCGACTAAGGCTGCTGACGCTTGATCTTCAGGAGCGCCCCGAGCTAGCGCCCTAACCGGTTAGGAATATCCTGGCAGCCGCCAGGGACGGTTGAGCGGCTGTTAGAGCCGCACCAGGAGCAGATGTAGCGGCGCTGCTGGTCAGACAGCCGCTTCACCCCGCTGAAGTTGGCATTCTCAACGACGGCGCCCGTGCACTCGCCCGTTTTGTAGTCCGGCGGCTGAGTGCGCGATCGCGGTGTCGCTGTCTCGATGTCGCCGTAGAACAGCCGCGCCCCCATCAGGTCGGCTTCCATCAGGTTCGCTTCGTATAGGATCGTTCGCGCTAGGTTGGCTTTGACCAAATCACAGCGAATCAGGTTGGCCCGCACCAGGTTGGCGTCGCTGATATCGGTCCAGCGCAGGTCGGTGCCCGCCAGATTAGCGGCGGCCAGCATCACACCCAGATCAATGACGCGAATGCCGTAGTCTCGATCTTCCTGGTAGCCCCCCATGCCGTCTAGCATGGCGCGGCCCAGGTGGCGATCGCGCCGTAGCGGCGTCAGCAGGCGGGACCGGGAGAGGAATCGGACAATTTTTGCCTTACCTGGGGCGTCAACGCTGCTCAAGATGGCCCCGGTTCGGCCTTCGGCGATCGCCCGCTCCTGGGGCCAGTCTTCTAGCAGGCCTTCAGCGTCTAGCACTAGGTCAGAAATGCCCTGGAAGTAGGCATCGATGGTCTGCTGTTGGGTAATCAGGTTTTGCTGAATGGTGAGATCTTTAGAAATGACGTACTGCCGCCAGGCCACGTAGACCGCTAAGATAGCGATCAAAATCTGACCCAGAGCCCCAAACACGTCCCCTGTGGCGCCCACCGCATCCCAATTGAGGCTCGCGAACCACGGTCCTATCCACTGCCCTGCCCCAATTACCCGCAGCAGCCCAATAGCCGCTGCAATGATGCCCAGAATGGCAACCGTAAGCGATCGCTGCTGCGGTGAGATCAGCTCAAATAGCACTGGCTGCAGCACCACCCAGGACATGCGGATAGAGACCAACAGAGACACCAGTGCCCCCGTCACCACCAGCCACGCCGTATCGAAAACCGCGCCGAGAATGATGATGCCGATGGAGAGCAGAACAATGAGGCTGCCGGGTGGGGCGGGAGAATACTGCATTAGCCGCTGCTCTGCATCCGCCGTAGCCGTGGCCGCAGAGCCCCCCGCTCTAGATGCCGCCAGATTTCCAGAAGCTGCCCTGGCGACAGTCTGAGCCGGTTTCGTCTCGGGGCCTTTTTCCCCAGCGCCGTTCACTTCAATGTTATCTACGCTAAGACCGCCAGCCTCACCGCTTTGGGCCTCACCGCTTATCATGCTGGCCCCATTGCTTGAAGCCGAGGGAGTTTGCGCCCCGATCAATTCGCTACTGAGGCCCTCCGACTCGCCAGCAGATCCCTCAGCAGCAGGGCCTTCAGCAACACGGTCATCTTCTGACAGCGCCTCAGGCGCTTTAATCAAACGGGCATCTGGATCAGAAGTCATGGCCGTCATTCAAAGAGTAAAAATACAAAGGCTCGCACTAGACAGCTTGCGTTAGAAAAATCAGGGGACTCTGCCGCCAGGCCTGCCCCAGTTTAAGCCGCATCCCCCCATCCATAGGTCAGCGCTAGCAGCAATGTTGCGATAATAATTATGGCAACTTTAGGGCGACACCGCTATGTACCATGTGATTTACGACGGCAACTGCAACCTCTGCGTCAACCTCGTGCGAGCCTTAGAGACATTAGACCAGGGAGAGCGCTTTCGCTACATCCCGATGCAGGATGAGGTTAGGCTCGGTCAGCTCGACGTAACGCCCCAGCATTGCCAGCTCGGCATGATCCTGATCGATGCCGAAAATCCTCAGAAGCGCTGGCAGGGAAGCGACGCTGCGGAACAAATCGGGCGCCTGCTGCCCCTGAGTCAGCCCTTGGTCGAAGCCTACCTCGCGGTTCCGGGCCTAAAGCAAATGGGCGATCGCTTCTACGAGCAGGTGCGCGACAACCGCTACCAAATCTTTGGGACGCGATCGCAGGTCTACCAATCGGCCTATCCCAGCGCTGCAGATGTCGCTAATTCAGATAACCCTTCTTCCCAGTGAGGGCGATGCCCAGAATAGGGCAGTCCGACAAGTCAGTGCATTTACTATATGATGCAAGTAAGCGATAAACTTTTGTAAAGCCATTGACTCTAGCACACGACCCTTACCTCACGGGGCTTCCAACAGCGTGGCACGCGCTCCAGCCCCGCTGGCAGGGAGACCAAGCTGCCGTCAGAGCAGGCCTGCCCCACAGCCAGCTTGCCCCGACTTGGCAAATCCTGCTCCTGGGCGATGGCTCACCCACGCGTCACCTACAGCTATTGACCGGGGAACCCACCGAAGTCGATGTAATTGACATGTCTCCCGTAGGCCACGATCGCGATGGTGCCCCCGAGCTCATTCAGACCGTTCCTGGACCTCGCCTGCGCCGCCAGGTTTGGCTGAGAACCGCTTCAGGTCAGCGGCTAGCCTACGCTACCTCCTGGTGGGAGGCCAGCCATGTAGACGAATATCTGCAGAACCGCTCGCTGCCGATTTGGGCTAGCTTGGCTAAACTGCGCACCGAACTCTACCGCGACGTGCGAGGTATTTGCTACGGCGAGTCGGCAGCGCTAGCGGAAGCCCTGGGTGAATCTGGCCCGTTTTGGGGCAGGCACTATCTGTTCTGGCACCACGGACAGCCGCTGACGCTGATTTACGAGGTTTTCTCGCCCTACCTGAGTCGCTATCTAGGGCCTGCGTCTTCTTGATCTCAGATTAGTCTTAAACCAAAGCTATCTTTAAGAAATGGCGTTTTTCCTGCGGTAAAAACGCCACTGCCCAACCGAAGCAAAGTTGAGCCTCAGATCAGCCTTAGAAACTATTTTCGCCGCGCCTAGAGCCAGACTTTAAGAACAGGTTGCGGGCGGCATCGTTTTCGTAAACGCACTCCACGTTGACGGCATCCGCCCCTTGCTCTAAATCCCCCACGAAGCCAAAGGTGTTCATCCGCTGCTTGCACTGGCGGACATCTTGGCTGCTGACCAAGTCGCGCTGCTCAAGCACTGACCAATTATTGCTGCGGAGGACGCACCCAGGGCGCATTAAAGGCTGAGAGATAAACACCTTAAACGGGTTAAGCGTCACGAACGCCCGTAGGTCAACCACCATCGACGCGGCCCCAAACTGAGCACAGATCTCAGGGTTGGGGACGCTCTCTTCGATCTCAACCCGAGTGGCGATAGTCTCGTTGGACGAGATGCTGCCGTTGATGCCTGAAAAGAAGAGGCCACCCAGGGCAATGCCGATGACTAGTGCTGTCCCCAGAATCGCTAGATTCATTGAGCTCAGCATGCCTCCGGTAGATTTACCAGCGGGTAGCCTTCCCTCTGGGGCCTCGTACGGTCCATCGTAGCGATCGCTGTATCGGGAGGGTCGAAGGGGAGGTTTGGGTCTACGGGCCATGGGGAGAAAACTCGCTGGAGACGTCAAAGAGTGACAGAATAAGGAGTATCGTAACTTATATTTACATTACTGTGGTTTCACAATCTTCCCGGACGCGGCGCCAAAGTGCCAGGTTCTCGCGCCCGTCGGCTTCAATTCCGCTTCAGGTCATTTTAGCCGACAGCTCACGGTTTTCTGGGGAGACTGGCTTGACCTCAGGGTGCGCATTCCACAGATTGCCGCATCGGGGTTGGTGTCACCGCTGATCTATATTTTAGCGTTTGGCCTCGGGCTCGGAAGCGCCATTGACCAGGCTGTAACGCCGGTTGCCGGTGAAACCTACCTCCAGTTTATTTTGCCGGGGATGGTTGCGCTCTCGTCGATGACCATTAGCTTTGGTGGCACAACCTTTTCCATCTGCGGCGAGCGCCTCTACAGCAAAACCTTCGAAGAGGTGCTGCTGCCGGTTCATCCCATTTCCCTGTTCCTGGGCAAGATGGCGGCTGGGGTCGTTCGGGGCTCAATGACCTCAGGCTCAGTGATTGCGATCGCCTTGGTAGCCAGCGGCGAGTGGCGGTTCATCAGCCCGCTGTTTCTGCTCATTTTGGTGCTCAACTGCGCCATGTTCGCCGGTCTGGGGGTGATCGTCGGGCTCAACGTCAAATTCCTGGAAAACGTGGGCCTGTTGAATAACTTTTTGATTGTGCCGATGTCGTTTTTAGGAGCAACGTTCTTTTCTCCTGAGACCCTCCCTTGGGCGCTGAAGGCAGTGGTATATTGCCTGCCGCTGACTTACACCAGCGTCGGTCTGCGGGCGGCGGCTTACCTGCCGCTAGCGTAGTTTCCTTGGTACAGTATTCTGGTTCTGCTGGCGATCGCCATTCTTTTGGGTGCTGTGGGGGCCTATCAGTTTGCCCATCAGCGGGACTGAACCCGGCTAATGCTGGCGCTAAATCTCAGCTATCTTTGATAGCCTAGATAGGCCCTTTGCAATTGATTATCCACCCCCTGGCACGACGCCCATGGCCTCTGACGACATCCGCGCCACGCGACTTAAAAAAGCCCACCAGCTTCAAGAGAAGGGGCTCAACCCCTACGCCTACCGCTGGGAGTCGACCCACAGCGCAGCAGAACTTCAGGACAAATATGCCCACCTAGAGCCGGGTGAAGAAGCCGAGGATGCGGTGGCGATCGCCGGACGGATTATGCTGCGGCGGGTATTTGGCAAGCTGGCTTTCTTCACGCTGCAGGACGAGACGGGTGCTATTCAGCTCTACCTCGACAAAAAGACCATACAGGCCGGCATGGCCGAGGTGGACAGCGACGCCTTTAGCACCCTGAAGCAGCTCACCGACGTGGGGGATATTTTAGGCGTCAAGGGCACGCTGAAGCGGACAGACAAAGGGGAGCTGTCGGTCAAGGTGCGTGAGTACCGTATCTTGACCAAGGCGCTGCAGCCCCTGCCCGACAAGTGGCACGGGCTGACGGATGTTGAGAAGCGCTACCGCCAGCGCTACGTGGACATGATCGTCAAACCAGAGGTGCGGCAGCCATTCCGCCGCCGGGCCCTCATTACCGCCTCCATTCGCCGCTCCCTGGACCAGCAGGGCTTCATCGAGATTGAAACGCCGGTGCTGCAGCCGGAAGCCGGAGGGGCCGACGCCCGTCCGTTCATCACCTACCACCACACGCTGGACATGTCGCTATACCTGCGCATTGCCACAGAGCTCCACCTCAAGCGGCTGATTGTGGGCTGCTTTGAAAAGGTCTTTGAGCTGGGCCGCGTCTTCCGCAACGAAGGCATCTCGCCGCGCCACAACCCAGAGTTTACGACGCTGGAGCTATACCAGGCCTACGCCGACTGCCACAACATGATGGCCCTGACCGAGGCGCTGATTGCCCAAGCGGCCCAGGATGTCTTGGGAACGACTGAAATTACCTATCAAGGGGAGGCCATCGACCTAACCACCCCCTGGCGGCGGGTCACTATGCACGAGGCAGTGCGAGAGAAAACCGGCGTCGATTTTAGCCAGATTGACGCTCTCGAAGCGGCCAAGGCTGCCGCCAAAGCCGCCGGCATCCACTGTTCGGACTGCGCCAGCATTGGCCATGTGCTCAACGAGGCCTTCGAGCAGGCCGTGGAAGAGACCTTGATTCAGCCGACCTTCATCACCGACTACCCCGTGGAGATTTCGCCGCTGGCTAAACCCCATCGCGATAAGTCCGGTCTAGTGGAGCGGTTTGAGCTATTTATCGTCGGCCGCGAAACCGCCAACAGCTTCTCTGAGCTCACGGATCCGGTGGACCAGCGCCAGCGCCTGGAGCTTCAGGCGGCCCG
>JBHJHJ010000146.1:0-22007 GCA_050330955.1 Elainellaceae cyanobacterium
TCAGAGGCTCTGGCTTCCGCTCAGGCAGATATTCTGCCAAGGCACTCAGCGCACTAGCCCGATCGGACTTTCTCTGAATTTGGCGAGTGACCTCCAGTGCCTCAGGCAACAGCTTTGATGGCAAGTGAGCTACCAGAGCACTGAGTGCTCTGGCCCGGCTGGATTCATCTTGAATTTGCTGTATGGCCTCCAGTACCTCAGGCAATAGGTCCGATGGCAGGTGAGATACCAGAGCACTCAGCACGCTGGCCCGGTTTGATTCATCTTGAATTTGCTGTACGGTCTTCAGTGCTTCAGGCAATATCTCTGGTACGTACTTTGCCAGCTCGCTCAGCGCGCTAGCCAGACTAGATTCATCTTGAATTTGCCGTGTCACCTCAAGCGCCGTTGGTAGCAGTTTTGGGAAATACTTAACAAGAGTGATGATTGCCAGTGCATAGTCATGTGGTTCATTAATCTGATTTGCAATGGCTAACACTTCAGGCAATAACGACTCGGAAATATGTGGCGCTAGCTTCGCAATGCACCGAGACCTATCCCAAGGATTTTGCATTTGCTGAGCATAGGCTAATCCTTGAGCCGGTTGCCAAATTTTTGCTTTCACTAGTGCCGCTACCAGTTCTGCAGGCGCATTATTGGCAAGGCTATTCAACGAAGTGCGAATCAAGCCATACCAAAACAGCCGAACCAGCGTTGTTGTAGGGTCAGTGTCAAACTGGTCTTTGGCCAGCCGCCATGCTCGCCCCAAGTCGTTCACAAACCCCGCTGGCTTAGCGATTGCCTCACAAGCCTCATACCACCCATTCCGCCCCGCCTCGTTACTCACCGCCAGCAGTTGGTGTATCTCATCAGGCCGCTGTGCCTGCTCCATATGCCAGGTCAAATAAGCATAGATATAGCCGTCGTTCTCCAGCGTGTACCACTGCCCATTGCGCGTCTTGCTGCGATAGCGCTTCAAAAGCTGACTGTGGGCCTCCGCCTTCGTCAGCCCCAAACCTGATATCCCCCCCTGTCGCTCTGGCTGCGGTGGACTGGTCAATAGCTTCTGAGCCAGGTCATGCATCAGGTCATGCAGCCGGTAGGTCCGCTTATTTCCCTGCTGCTCTGCCCCAGGCAGCAGCAGAGCCTTAGCGCTAAAGTGTCGCAAAATCGCCCCCGCCTGCCGTGATGTCACCTGCCACAGGGTCATGGCCATCTCCTGGGTCAGGTTCACGTCCTCCGGCACCACCCCTAACCAGGCAAACTGCCGCAGCTGTTCAGCAGAGAGCTGCTTCAGACTCAGGTTAAAGCAGGCGGTCAGGCTATACTTACGCCGCTTAGCATCGTCAGGAAACTCCTCTGGTCCATACAGGTCCAGGCTCTCCAGACGCACCACCTCATCCCGGAAATCCTCCAGCAGCTCATCCCAGCTCACCCCCTCCTCAATCTGGGTCGCGGCCAGCTCCAGTGCCAGGGGCAGATAGCCCACTTCCTTAGCAAACGCCAATGCGCGCTGCTGTTCCTCCTTGCTAAGCGGCTGGGAGAGCTTCTGCGTCATCAACGCCAAGGCCTGCTCTGGGCTCATCACGTCCAGGTCATAGCGATGGGCCTCTAGGATGCGCGCCTCCCGCGTGGTCACCATCACGCAGCACTCCGACCCCCCGACTCGAAACGGCTCTAGATGCTCTGGATTCCACACGTCATCTACAACGAGCAGCACCTTTTTGTCATACAGAAGAGTTCGCAGATGAGCCGAAGTCGATTCAACGGTAGTAGGCTTATAGTCCCGGTCTCCCAGTGCCTGAATCCAGCCGCTCTGTAAAGGCAGCAAGTCTGGGTTTTGGCCTAGGGTGGCACAGAGAACGCCGTCAGAGAAACGCTCCTGGACATCATCGTCATGGGCCAGCTTTGAGGCCAGCACCGATTTGCCAATGCCCCCGAGTCCGTGGATGGCGCTTACTACAAGGGTGCCAAACGTTTTAGGGTCGGTTGAGAGCAGATGCGACTTCACGGCTCGCTGGTGGTCAGGCCGCTCCACGAAGTGGTCAGGCAGCGGCGGCATTTGCAGGGGAATCAGCCGCTGGTTGAGCAGTGACGTGGGTGGATCTGGCTTCACCGAGCCGCCAAATGTCAACAGGATAGACCCGCCCTTGCTCTCACAAAGTGGGGCCTGAATTTGACCCTTTACCCTCCTGTCCAGGTGCTTGGTCAGGTCCGCGCTGGTGACTCTCCCAGTGTCAGAGTTATCCGGGTCTAATCCCTCCAGCAGCGTTTTGGTTACCACGCTGTAGGTGGAGTCTAGGTCTTGATAGGACGCCTCAAACTCACGGGATGAGGTAATGAAGTAGCGGGCACTAATCTGCTGCCGGGCAGACACCACCTCATCAAAACTCATCAGCCCGCCGCTGTTGCAGCAGTCCAGCCAAACCACCTGCTCCTGAATTTTGCTCGACTCCAGCGATCGCCTGAGCCAGCCAAAGTCAACGCCTAAATCTTCGTCGGGGTCACCGTTGGTGGGAGCCAGGTATCCATAGCCATTACTAGCCCAACCATGCCCCGAAAAATAGAGCAGCGCGGTTCTTGGAATCTGGTTTTCGGTATCTGGCTTAAACAGCTTGGCGATCGCATCCATCAGCTGCTTCCGGGTTACCTTGCCCTTGGGGTCAATCTGAGCCGTACCGTTGGTGATCGCCTCAGGCAGCCGCTGTACCAGAAAGTTGCCCTTCGTCTCCAACATCTGGGCGATCGCTTCCGCATCTGCCGCCGGTGAGGTCAGATTCCCTAGCTTTTCGTGCTGGTAGCGATTAATTCCAACAACAAGGGCATCTCGGGTCATAATTAGGCAAATACCTCAAAGACCGAATAATATAGCCAGTATGGCTTTCTCCCATTATTCGGGCAACTTTTGAGGACCTATGACCACACTGGCACCCCTGACCCTTGGCGACGGCACGGTGATCTATATCGAATCTACCGGCGACATCGATGACCTGCCTGAAGTTGACGACGAAGATTCGCCCCGAGGCGGCAGAGTTTCTAAGGGAGCTGTTGAGCAGCTCACCAAAAGCTTTGAGGCCATGCAGGACACGATGCGGAGCTATACAACCTACACGCTAGACGCCTTTAGGCAGGTCGCTGGGGCCAACATCGATAAGGTGAAGCTAGAGTTTGGGGTCAAGGTTGCGGGGGAGGCTGGCGTGCCTTATGTCACCAAAGGTACAGCGGATGCCAATATCAAAATCACTGTGGAGTGCTCCTTCCCTGAGGCAAAGGGCTAGATTTCGAGATCAGTGGTTAGCAATTATCTAAGTCACGAAAGTCGTATATATGATTTCCCTGACAAACCTAAAAATGACTACTGAGCCTTGCTGTGTATATATTTGCCATCCGGCAGTCAGCTACGTAGGGTCAGCTTAAGGGCAGTGCTTAAGCATTGCTGAGGGTATTTAGCGCTGATTAGAGTTATAAGACTTGTATGAAGCTGTAGTAAAACCTTATCAAGTCGCCCCTCTGAACTTCTAAAAACCATGGTGAATCTAAATAGGCGGACAACTAATACGCCACAAATAAGAATACTACCACTTCTCACGGTTCCATTTCTTGTAGAGATTACCTTAGCTGTTGGGATTGTGGGATTTATTTCTTACAGGAATGGGCAAAATGCAGTAGAAGAAGTTGTTCAGCAGCTACATGGCGAAATCAGCGATCGTATTGAACAGAGAATTGATATCTATCTTGTGAATCCCCACTTGATAAATCAGATTAATGCTGATGCCTATCGTCTTAACCGACTCAGATTAGAAGAACCAGATAACCTTGCCGAGCTTGAAAGGTATTTTTGGAATCAACTTAGCGTGTTTAGAGATGCGGAATTAGAAAATATAACCGCGGCAAATGATAATGATAAATCCCTGAATAGTATTTATTTCGGAAACAAATCTGGTCAATTCTTTGGAGCGGAATATAACTCAGATGAAAATAGAATTGACGTTAGCCGGTCTGACTTGGATAAAGGCTTTATAACCTATCCAGCTGATTCAGAAGGACGACCCAAGTGGGATGCTCCAAATGAGCAAAAAGCAGGTGATAAAGACTATGATCCAAGAACAAGACCTTGGTACGAAGCCGCAGAAAGCTTTGAACAATCTTGGAGCGAAATTTATCTCGATACTTCTTCTGGCTCTCCGGCAATAACCGCTTCACTTGCTATTAGAGATGATGACGATAATCTTACAGGAGTACTAGCAAGTGATCTCCTATTGTCTGAAATTGTCGACTTCATGAACAGCTTGAAAATTGGAAACACAGGAGAAGTTTTTATATTTGATGTCGACCAAGAAAAAGAGATTGACGAGGAGACGGGGGACTGGGAACTCGTTGTCACATCTAAAGAAGAAGAAGAACTATATACTCCAGTAACTATTCAACCCAAGAATGAAAATGAAAAACCTAAAGAGAAGCTAAATCGCCTTATAGCAATAGAAAGTAAAAATCCAGTTGTCAAGGGAGCTGCTCAGCACTTACAGAAACAATCAGAGGGCGAAGAGGATGAAATTGATTTTCAGAACATATCGACTTTTCAATCTAATGGAAATAGATATTTTCTGAAAGTGACTCCAATATCAGATAATTATGGTCTTAACTGGTATATGGCTGTAGTCATTCCTGAATCTGATTTTCTGTCGAAAATTTATAGAAATAATATCAGGACAATAATACTATGTGTCATCACTCTAGTAATAGCTACTATTGTAAGCTTATACACCTCCAAAGAAATCTCCAAGCCAATCCTTGAATTAACCGATTTCGCGAGAAGGAGAAGAGAAGCCTCTTCAGACGAAGATATTGAGATGAGGAATTTCGAAAACCCATATGAGATAGCCACCTTGGCTCAAACTCTTATAGATTCTTTCGATGATTTAGAGAGAACGAATGCTGCATATGAACGCTTTGTTCCTAAAAACTTTCTGAAGATACTGAATACTGAAAATATTACTGATGTCAATCTCGGAGATAGCTTTGTATCTGAGAATAGAATGTCTATTTTATTCTCAGATATTCGAAGTTTTACTGAATTGAGTGAACGCATGGAGCCGGAAGAAAGCTTTCAATTTATAAACCAATATTTTGGCGTTTTAGCACCTCGTATCAGACATAATCATGGTTTTATCGATAAGTATATCGGTGACGCAATTATGGCGCTTTTCGATGGTGAAGATAATGCTAATAATGCTGTGAGAGCAGCAGTTGAAATGCAAAGAGCTTTAGATTTATTGAACAATCAGAATAGAGATATTAGAGAACCTGTGGGAACAGGAATAGGTGTCCATACAGGGCAATTAATACTCGGGACTGTTGGTACAGATAAGCGCATGGATAGCACTGTGATTGGTCGAGAGGTTAATCGTGCTTCGCGGTTAGAGGGGCTAACAAAAGACTATAATGCACGCATACTTATCAGTGGTCAGACTTTTGATGCGCTTGTAGATAGAAATAGCTACCTTGAGCGTTATTTAGGCAAGGTAAGAGTGAAAGGAGTAGATGAATTATTAAGGGTATACGAAATCTTCAACGAAGACAGCGAAAGAGAAAATAAGATTCGATCAAAAGAATTATTTGAGAATGGAGCCAGATTATTTGATCAGGCATATGAACTTGAATTTCAAGATAAAATAGAAGAAATAAGAGACTTAACGAAAGAAGACAAAAGAGACTTGGCAGAAAAAGCAAGAGGTTTATACTATCAATCAGCACAAGCCTTTGAGCAGGCCATGCAACTTTATCCTGCTGATACAGCTGCTAGACACTCCGTTGCTAGATGTGAGGAAGGAATTGCTAGATGTGAGGAAATATTGAACTAGCAACGACCTGTTTTTCAGAAGCCAATCTAATACTTATAGAGCGGGTATTCCCTAAAACGAATCGATACTCCTAACGAGGATAATCGTCCTGTGGACACGCTGCGCGATCGCCCCTCAGCATTGCCTTGCTGGAGGTAGGGGGCGATCGCTCCTCGACATCGCTTTATCAAACGCCTCCTGGTGATGCCGGTCCGATATCCAGCGGTGATAGATCTTCGAGTGCACCTCCACCGAATGCCCCATCTGCGCTGCCGCCAGCGAAATATCTAGCCCAAACCGAATCGATCGCACCGCCCAAGCGTGCCGCAGCATCTTCGGAGGGAATGGTACCCCGTAGCGCCTGAAAGCCTGCGCTATCCTATGGCCGCGATCGCCACCAGACTTGCCATCTATCGAAGGGCGGATTTCAGAAGTTAGGTCAAACACCTCCAGCCACTCTGGATACAGCGGCCACACGCGCCGCCGTCCGGTCTTACCGTCTAGCACCGTTAAGATAGGCAACTCAGAGACATCGATGTTCATCAATTCAGAAGGCCTAATCCCATAAGTTGCCAACAGGCCAAACGCCCATCGCCACCCATCATTAGGGAGTCGGCCCTGCCACTGCTGGATGAGCTCATCACTAGGCAGCTCCTGAGGCTCCACCGAACTGGGGCTGTAAGACCCAGCCAGAGCTTTTAGATCCCCCACCTCAATATCAGCAAAGCGAGCCAGCGCCCCCAAAGCCATACAGGTCCGCTTCCGCGTCTTGCTGTCCGGCTCAGTGCTGTTGACCACCTGCAGAATTCGGTCTGCCGTCAGCTCTAGATGGTCGGGCAGCTTTTTCAAGATGTTGGCATAGTCCGTGCGCCACGTCGTTTCAGACTTGCCGTTGCGCTTCCGCCGCTGGAAGTAGTCCCGCTCGAATGCCGTTATCCAGTCACGGCAGCTGCGGCTCTGTACAGCCTCCTGAAGGTAGGGAGACCAATCAAAACGACCTGTCGCCAGCAGTCCCCCGATGACGCGGGCCTCTGCCTCTGCCTGGCTGACTCCCGCGGCGTTGGCATAGATGCCTAATGGTATGCGTTGCCGATAGGATTTTGTTTTGTCGCTTCCGGGGCTTGGTGGCAACGTGGCTCTTAACCTCAGCCGGTTTCCAGCCCGCTCAACTGTCACCCCTATCCGTCCAGTTCTTAGCCGTGCGTTTGCCTGTGCTATTTTGCCGTCAGTTGTCATTTGCCCGAAATCTGTCCCGAATTTTCCCCTCGTGTTCCCAAGGGTTTCGTTAGGTTTCCCGGCATCAGAGTTTTACTAACATACACGAAACGCCCACGGTCGCAGGCGTTGAGTCGTGTTATGGGCATATAAAAAAATGCCAGGACCCAGACTTGAACTGGGGACACGAGGATTTTCAGTCCTCTGCTCTACCAACTGAGCTATCCCGGCTAGCGGCCACATTCATTTGCGGCTTTACTAATATAGCAGGTAAATTGTCCCCCTGGCAAAGCAGTTTTGCCCTATGCCTAATTGCCAAGGGGGTAAAGTCCGCTTACTCGGATTCGTCAACTGGTCGTAGCCGAGTCACCTTGAGGTTAAAGCTGCCCAACCCCTGTCCTGCGTAAGGGCTCACGCGCAGCGTATATGCACCACCTTCCTCAATACGAACAAAGAGCATAGAGTTTGTAGTTCCATCTGGGCCGTCGTCATTCTCCCCAAATGTGGAGCCATCGGGGGCGAGCAACGTCACAATCGTGTCAAATTCTTCTGACTTGACGTCGATAACTGCGTAGTCACCGTCGCTGAATGTGACGGAATAATCTCGGGCAAAGCCGCCAAATCCAGTGGGAATGTCGCTTTCCGAGAGCATATCGTCGATCGCGTTATCTGCAGGCATAGGAATTGGCGTGTAAAGCGGTGTCTGCGCCTGAGCGGGCAAGAGAGCAGTTCCTACGAGCATTATAGGAACTGAAAATGCTGCGTGAGCTTGAGACCAAAATCGATGAATGAAAGCCTGCTTCATAACCTGAATGCGATCCGCGATACTGTACACTCGTCCATTATGACTCAGCGATTTCAGTAACGTAGAGAAAAAAGGCAATGGGCTTAGAAGCTGTGGTCAGGAGATTACTAGTCGCGATCGCCCTAGGCTGCATATGGCTTGTTTTGCTTGCTGGACCCGCTGTAGGCTGAAACTAAAGAGCGACCAAATTGATAATGCTATGGCTGAAAAGCAACTTTCCCCTCAAGAGCGGCAAGACTGGCGGCAGCGCATCGCGACGGCCAATTACAACAACATCTACTGCCGCTGTCGTCGCTGCGCGTATGAGTGGGTGACTTCAGCCAAAGAATCCTGCCCGTGCGGCAGCGCATCAGTAGAGGCGATCGCCTGCTGGCAGTTTCCTGACGGATAAAGGTTTGGCGTAGGAACATGGCCTATGCCGAAAAATGCGTACCCAAAGTTGACGGCGCTCAGTTAGAGTTTTGTCAAACGTCTAACTGGCGAGATATTCCCGCATGTCTGTCTGCCGCTTGCGTAGCTTAGTCAGGGCTTCACGCTCAATCTGGCGGACTCGCTCGCGGCTGATATCCAGCATAGCGCCAATTTTGGCTAGGGTCATGGTCTGGCCGTCTTGCAAGCCAAACCGTAGGGAGAGGACCTCTTGCTGCTGCGGAGTCAGGTCTGCCATCAGCTTCGCCAATTCCGTTTTAAGGGAGGACTGAGCTGCGTAATCTTCCGGGGAGGGACCAGTGTCTTCGAGTAGCTCACCCAGTTCTGTGTCCTGGTTGTCGCCCACCCGCAAATCTAATGATAGAGGTAGCCGAGAGCGCTCCAGGTACTCCCTCACTTGCTTTGTGGTGAGGTCCAGCTCCTCAGCAATTTCAGCGACGGTGGCTGAGCGACCTAGGGTTTGGGCAAGCTGGCGCTGGACTTTCTTAATTTTGTTGAGCTTTTCAGTAATGTGGATAGGTAGGCGAATCGTGCGACCCTTCTCAGCGATCGCGCGGGTGATGGCCTGCCGGATCCACCAGTAGGCGTAGGTCGAAAAGCGATAGCCTTTGGAGGGGTCAAACTTTTCGACGCCCCGCTGCATGCCAATCGTTCCCTCTTGGATTAAATCAAGCAGATCCACATTGCGCTTGATATACTTCTTAGCCACGGAGACCACGAGCCGTAAGTTTGCCTCTACCATCTTGCGCTTGGCAACTTGACCCGCCTCAACGACTTCGTTCAGGTCAGTCTCAGACAACTCAGCCGCTTCAGCCCATTCCGCTGAAGTAGGCTCGCGCCCTAGGGACTCTTCCAGAGATTCCTGAACTTGCAGAAGCCGATTAAGCTGCTGCACCTGCTTCCCATAGATAATCTCCTGTTCGTGGGTCAGTAGAGGGACACGGCCAATCTCTTTGAGGTAAGAGCGGACCAAATCAGTTGACGATAGCTTAGTTTTCATGGACAAGCGTTGTGTGAAGATGAGAGACTGTCGCGGGTATCAGGCAGGTAATGCTTGATGCTATGGGCTGGTCAGGTGCCAATGGATAACCCTTGAACAACATTCAGTCCGCTCTACCGGGCGGTGTAATGTGGTATCGGGCCTTTTCAAAGGGGAGGCACCTCCCTAAGCTATGCCCTGAATCGCGTTGAGCTAGCTGCTAGAATCACCTGCATTGGTGTAACTTAAGACTCCCCTCGGGGTGAGGCAACTCTCACTCATTGTTAACAAGTGTAACATTTATGAGAGTCAGTCCGCTATCCCCTTTGATATAGATGCCGTGACCATAAGCTTATGGACTTGTCTATTCAGGCTAGCGGCTTCTCTGAAGCGCTTCTGCATCCTGTCAAACAGAACGAGTACCTGATTCACAGTGCTTTAGATTAACCCCTGGGCTAAGGGTTCTCATCTTTCAGAGGGCCAAAAGGGGTCGGCACTACAATATAGCCTGACGAAATGTTACCTAACGTTAGGTTGCGAGCAGATCCCCAATACCACCAATGGGCTGCAGTGTAGGCACAGATCAGGCTGTCAAGCTGATCTTCTAGGGCTTTAAGCTCCCGTCCAGACGTAGGAATTTGGGGCAGTTCAGGCAGAACGAGTGCGGGACTAAGCAGAGGCAGATTCGTTAAGATAAGCTGCCGCAATCTGCCAAGCTGCTCGCTGCGATCGTCCAATCGTCCTTTCTTATATTTTAAGATTTTGGGCAGTTGGAACAGATGAATGATGGCGGCGTGGGGAAACACTTCGAGCTGATAGTTCCCCTCGGGGCAAGCGGTCTCAACATTCGGAGCATGGGAGTAGCCGCGTTCTTCTAAGGCGAGTCCGAGCCCCGTGGTGCGCTCGGCAAAGGGGCGGCCCCGGTTAGCCGGGTAGCACCCCGCGTGGTAGCGGCCAAAGTAGCGGTGGGCTAGCCGGTCCGGCAGGCGCATACCCGAGTCGTTGGGAATAAGGGTGGGGGCGTCCACGGCAATCACGGTAGCGGCAGTGGCGGCCTGCTGGTCTACCCAGGTTAAGATGTCGGCGATCGCGAGGCGTCGGGTGAGGGCAACGAGCCGCAGCCTCATGGGCTCCCCTGGAAGCACTTCGAGGCAGCACAGGCCACTTTCGCCGGAGGTCCAGCCCAAATCTATGCCGATAAATCGGCGGGGATGGGTCATCACCTACCGGCGGATGCACCGGTATGGACATGGCACCGCCATGTCCTGCCAAACGGATAGGGATGCACCACATTTGACAGATCGGTTGGAATACCCGCCCATTGGTAAGGGACACGGCATGCCATGTCCCTACCGGGGTGATGTCGGTTGTGTTGAAGACGAAAAATGCGGTGCGCCATGTCCCTACAGTTTCAGCACCGCCATGAACGCCTCCTGGGGCACATCCACCGTTCCCAGAGACTTCAGCCGCTTCTTACCCTTCGCCTGCTTTTTCAGCAGCTTCTTCTTCCGGCTAATGTCACCGCCGTAGCACTTGGCCAACACGTCCTTCCGCAGGGCAGGGATGCGCTCGCTGGCAATGATGCGGCTGCCGATGCTGGCCTGCAGGGGAATTTTGAACTGGTGGCGGGGAATCAGCTCTTTCAGTTTTTCCACCAGGGCACGGCCCACGTGGTAAGCCTTGTCCCGGTGGACGATGGTGGCCAGGGGATCGGCGATGTCGCCATTAATCATCACGTCCATCTTCACCAGCGGGTTTTCCCGGTAGCCCAGGAACTGATACTCCATGCTGGCATAGCCCCGCGATCGCGACTTCATCTGGTCAAAAAAGTCGGTGACAACCTCGGCCAGGGGCAGCTCGTACACCAGGGTGGTGCGGCCCTGGGTGAGGTACTTCATGTCCTTAAAATCACCCCGGCGGCTCTGGCACAGCTCCATCAAGGTGCCGACAAACTCCTCCGGCACGATCATCTCCACCTTGACATAGGGCTCTTCGATTTTCTCGCGCACTTGGGGATCGGGCAGCAGGCAGGGGTTGTCGATGTAGACCACCTCGCCCTCAACGGTGGTGACCCGATAGATGACCGAAGGCGCGGTGATGATTAGGTCTAGGTCGTACTCTCGCTCTAGGCGCTCCTGAACAATCTCCATGTGCAATAGGCCCAGGAAGCCGCAGCGAAAGCCAAAGCCCATGGCGCTGGAGGTTTCGGGTTCGTACTGTAGGGCCGCGTCGTTGAGGCGCAGCTTTTCCAGGGCGTCCCGCAGGTCTTCGAACTGCTCGGAGTCGGTGGGGAATAGGCCGCAGAAGACCATAGGCTTAGCTTCGGTGTAGCCCGGCAGCGGTTCGGGAGCCTGGGCCTTCGCCAGAGTGATGGTGTCCCCCACTCGGGCATCTTCCACCGCCTTAATAGCAGCGGAGAAGTAGCCCACTTCCCCGGCGTGCAGCTCTTCCACCGGCATCTGCGTGGGAGAGAGCACCCCCAGCTCATCAATCTCGTATTCCTTCCCCGAGGCCATCAGCTTGACGCGATCGCCCTGGGTGACTTTGCCGTCCATGACGCGGAAGTAGACGATGACGCCGCGATAGGGGTCGTAGTAGCTGTCGAAAATCAGCGCTCGCAGCGGCTTTTCGATGGTTTCTTGGGGGGGCGGCACGAGGAAGACAATGGCCTCTAAGATTTCATCAATGCCCAGGCCCTCCTTTGCAGAGGCAAGGATAGCATTGCTGCAGTCGAGACCCACCACCTCTTCAATCTCAGCTTTCACCCGATCGGGCTCGGCCCCCGGCAGATCAATTTTGTTCAACACTGGAATGATTTCCAGGTCATGTTCTAGGGCCAGGTAGACGTTGGCCAGAGTTTGGGCCTCCACCCCCTGGGAGGCATCTACCACCAGCAGCGCCCCCTCACAGGCAGCGAGCGATCGCGACACCTCATAGGAGAAGTCCACGTGCCCTGGCGTATCGATTAAATTCAGCACGTAGGTCTCGCCGTCTCGGGCCTTGTAGTTCATCCGCGCAGCCTGGAGCTTGATGGTGATTCCCCGCTCTCGCTCTAGGTCCATGGAGTCGAGAAACTGCTGTTTCATATCCCGATTGCTCACCGTCCCGGTGGCCTCCAGCAGGCGATCGGCTAGGGTCGACTTGCCGTGGTCGATGTGAGCGATGATCGAGAAGTTACGAATGCGGGAAACGGAGATGTCGGTCATGGCAGCACAGAGCCATCTAAGGGTTAATTTATTGTAGTGCCTCCCATTCGCTCCTGTGCATCACGGCCACCTGGATTGGAGCGACAAATTGGCAAAATTCCAGCGGCGATCGCGCTGGTGGCCAAGGCAAGCTACCGTCGCGGCAAATCTACTGCTGATTCTAGTGGTCAGCTCAAGTAGTCAAACCGCCTGCCCCTTTGTAAAACATTCATGTATCAATGGTGTAAACCACGGGTCCAATGCGTTTAAATAGAGATATTTGGAATAAATTCGTCAATACTTCACTTAGACTGATACAGGAGCCAACCCCGGAATAACGTAAGCCGGAGTAACGTAAGGCAGACTGCCTGCCATAGACTCCAGAGCTGGTATTGGATGAACGCCACGTATTTGCACCACCATGTCTAACCCCACTGAATCGATCTCTCCAAGCGCTCCAGAAGCAAATACTTTGGAGACTCACGACCCGGATATGGATAAAGTTGAACTGTCAATTCAGCTTGATCCCGACCTGTTCAGGCAGGTGAGCTATCTAACAGACAACCCCAGCAAGGTGATTGAGGTGGCGCTGCGGCAGTGGCTGCGGGGTGGCGCTCGTCGGGACGATGATTTGACCCGTAACTTAGAGCGGAATCCTCCGGTACCCATCCGGGGCGAATGGAATGATTAGTATTAGTATCCGCACATACCTAATCTGCCATACCGTGGCCTGTCCATGAGGCAGTCTGCACATACAGCGGCATCTAAACCCCATAGCGGCATCTGCATGATTGTGCCTCCGTTGATCTGGCCCTGCTGATTTAAAGCGATCTGCAGCAAACTGGTCACGGCGGATGAACTTTTTAGCAAGGTATTTTCAGACACGATGATTCGTTTGCCGAGATGGGCGTTATCATTAACGCAGTCAAATCAGGGAATCTCTACGCGCTACGCTAATTTCCAATTCTGGAATTTACTCCGACTCGCTACTTTAACTGTATCAGTAGGCTGTCAGCATATCTCTTACAGACCCTAATATGACGACGTCTAGTCACTTGCCACTTTCTTCTGCTAGAGCCGAGGCACCAAACCGCTGCGGCAGCGCTTCAGATTTAGAGCTGACGTTTATCCAGGATGAAGCAGGGCGTTACCTCACGTTCTTTTGGGCTGAGGCGTCCCGCTATGGTTTAGAAGTTGGGCAAGTGTTAGGTCACCTGGCGGAGTCACCTTTTCAGCCGGTCAATGTGGGCTTCTACATGCAGCACCTGTGCTGCGTTCTAGAGAATCTGACCCCGCTTGAAATAGAGTATCCCTTTCTTGCCCAGGGTCGCTACGTGCTGCTGAGCCTTAACTTCAGTCCACTCCTGTCGATCAACCGCAAAAATAGCCGTGTGGTGGTCACTGGGCGGGTTTGTCGAGCACTTGGCGAGCAAGAGGCGATCGCCATCTGCCATGCCCCTGCTCGGCTGACGACCCAGGGATGTGAGCAATACTACCAGGCTAGATTAGCCCAAGTGGCCTGGGATATTCGCCGCACGCTTGACATTGAGACCATTTGGCAAAAGACCGTGGACGGATTGGGCAGTGCCTTAGATGCAGTGCGATGTCTAATCTATCCCTGTAGACCGGGCTGTGAAGAGCTAGAGGCTGTAGCTGAGTATTACGACCCATCGCTCCAGCCTCTGCAGCAGCGTTCTATTCAGCTCTCTGAGGAGCCTCGTCTTTTGGAGAGTCTTTCGACCCGCACGCCTATGTTTTACGCCGAGGACAGCGACAATGATGCCGTTGGCGGCGTCATTGCGGTGCCAACGGTGTATCAAAATGAGGCGAACGGTCTAATTGTGGTTCGGCAGCTCAACTCAGAGCAGCTTAGGCCCCAGGAGATTGCCTTCATTCAAGAGTTTGCTCAACAGGTGGGCACTGGTATTGCCCATGCCACGCTGTTTGCCGAGAGTCGTGATTTGGCGGTAGAGCTGCTGCAGGTGAATGAACAGTTGCTCAAAAAGCACAGCGAGCTAGAGGAAGCCCACAAGCAGGCGGAAGAGGCCTCTCGGCTCAAGAGCGAATTCTTGGCCAACACCTCCCACGAGCTACGCACCCCCCTCAACGCGATGATCGGCTTCCTCAAGCTGGTATTAGACGGCATGGCTGACGATCCTGAGGAGCAGCAAGAGTTCATCAACGAGGCCTATCGCTCGGCGGTACACCTGCTCAACATCATTAACGACATTCTCGACATCGCTCGCATTGAGGCGGGCAAGATGCAGCTCGAAATGAACCCCGTGACGCTAGATGAGCTGCTTACCGATGTAGAGAATTTTACCCGCACTCAGGCTGAGCAGAAGGATTTGTACTACGAAATCTTGACCCCGGCGACGCGCGATCGCATCGTGCTGTACGGCAACTATCAGCGGCTGCTGCAGGTGTTGCTCAACCTAATCGGCAACGCAATCAAATTTACCCATGAAGGGGGCATCACTATTACGGCGGACGTGGAAGAGAGCCAGCAAGAGGGCAGTCGGTCGCGTATGGTGAAGCTGGGCGTAGCCGACACAGGTATCGGGGTTTCCTTGGAAGACCAGGACAAGCTGTTTCAGTCCTTTAGCCAAGTGGACGGCTCCCGGACGCGGCGGTTTGGCGGCTCTGGGCTCGGTCTGGTGATTTCCCAAAAGCTGGTGGAGGCCATGGGCGGAGTGGTGAACTTCTTCAGCATGGGCGAGGGCCTCGGCTCAACAGTGACCTTCACCGTACCCTTGTACCAAGAGCCCGTAATGGTGGATAGCCAAGAATAAGGGTTTCAGCATTCGCTATCTAAAGAAAATATTAAGTTATATAAACCTCCTCGGATTTTAACCTTGGGGGTATGTTTCTTGTTGGTATCTTCACACAAAATTCCATCCCCCCGGAGAAAGAGATGTTTGAAGAACCTGTGTTCCTCACGTCCGATGACGACCTCTGCGCTTCAGAGGTCATTGATCGCGATCGCATCCCCTGTCCTAGAGCTCCTCTCACGCCAGCCCAAATCGATATCAATGAGCACCTGCTCAAAAAGTATGCAGCGCTTGAAGTGGCTCACCAAAAAACGCGAGAGGTGCTGCGTCTTAAAAGTGAGTTTTTGGCCAGCACTTCCCACGAGCTGCGCACGCCCCTCAACGCCATGATCGGCTTTCTCAAGCTGGTGCTAGATGGCTTTGCCGATGACCCCGAGGAGCAGCAAGAGTTTATTCACGAGGCCTATCGCTCATCGGTGCACCTGCTTAACATCATCAACGATATCCTCGATATTGCCCGCATCGAGGCTGGCAAAATGCCTATCGAGATGGGAGTGGTGATGTTAGACGAGCTGCTCGCCGATGTCGAGAAGTTTACCCGCACCCAGGCGGAGCAGAAAAACCTCTACTACAAAATCTTGATCCCAGTCACGGGCGATCGCATTGCGCTCTACGGCAACTACCAGCGGCTGCTGCAGGTGCTGCTCAACCTGATTGGTAACGCCATCAAGTTTACCCACGCGGGCGGCATTACCCTCACTGCAGAGGTGGAAGCGCAGCAGACGGGTAGCGGGATAAGCATGATGAAGCTGAGCGTGGCCGACACAGGCATTGGGGTTTCCTTAGAAGACCAGGACAAGCTGTTTCATTCTTTCAGCCAAGTGGACGGCTCCCGGACGCGGCAGTTTGGCGGCTCTGGGCTGGGGCTGGTGATTTCCCAAAAGCTGGTGGAAGCCATGGGCGGGGTCGTGAACTTCCTCAGTATGGGCGAGGGCCTCGGCTCAACGGTGACATTTACTGTGCCGCTGTATCAGGAGCCCGTGATGGCGGACAGTCAAAAGTAAGGCATCCCGCCATCTACGCTGCGCCTGTCCTGACAATGGATCTATGGACAATACGTTTAAGGGTGGGTTGAGTTATCCTGGGCGATGGCGGGTTACATCAGAATCAATTCAATGCGTCGACTCTATCAGCCGGTTTTAGCTGGGGCGATCGCGCTTCTTTTAGCCCTACAGCTCACAGGGCTGAGTGTCGCTGCGCAAGAGCCTGCTTCAGAACTATCGGAGTCGCAGTCGCCCGAGCGTTCCGGAATTCAACAGATTGCTCCGGCGCTGCCGCCCCAGCTCAGGGCGCTCATCGGTTCAGACAATAACGTGGACAGCATAGAGCGGCAGGCGGTGTGGCTAGACGGGCGTCGCGTGCTTCGGGTTGCGGCCCTTGCCGACGACCGAGGGAATGCCATTGAAGAACAGCTAGAAGCGTTTGCGGATCTGCCGTTTGAGCCTAGTACGCTGGAGGTAACCCCAAAGGCTTCGGGCAATTTAATGGTGTTGGTTGCCACAGCTCAGCTCAAAACGCCGAACAATTCGTCTACCGCCGACAACATCGCATCCACCGACCCAGAAGTCGCCACGGCTGAAATTCTCACAGTGACCGTTGCTGACGCTCAGCGGCCAGGGCTCAGCCTGATAGACTTCGATCGCCTCTCCCAAAAAGATATGGTAGACGCGCTCGCGCAAACCTGGGCTGACAAAATTGAGCGATCGCTCACTCGCTTCAAAACAGAGCGTCAGCGCCAGTTCCTCCTGCAGCAGCTTCAGATCGCCTGTGGCATTCTCGTTGCGCTGCTGACCGTGACCATGAGCCTGCTGCGGCCCAAACAGCGCCTCCAGAAGAAGCAGGCCACGCTAGCGGAGGAGCGGACGGCGATCGCCGAGCAGCTCTCTGAGATTCCTGAAGAAGAGACCTCGGCCAGACTGCCGCTGGTGCAGCGAGACGCCAGAACGCAGCAGCGGCAGAGCGTTGCGCTCTTAAAGCTATGGGTGATCCAGATGGGGGAGATCGCCCTGTGGATTGCGGGTCTTTGCCTTATTGTTGGCCTCACGCCCTACACCCGCTGGCTGCAGGTGCTGTTCCTTGAAGCGCTCCGCATTCCGGGCAAGCTGATGGTGGTAGTGCTGCTCACCTATCTACTCATTCGCCTGGATGACATTCTCATCAACCGGCTATTCATCTTTTTCCAGCAGACGCCCCGATTCTTGATTCAGGACTCCCAGCGGCGCATGCTCCGCTTTTCCACGTTTTCTACGGTCACCAAGAGCATTACCAACGTCATTTTTGTCACCGCTGGCCTTGTGGCAGCCCTATGGGTGGTGGGCGTAGACGTAGGGCCGCTGGTGGCTGGGGCTGGAATTTTCGGTTTGGCGGTCTCTTTTGCCGCCCAGAGCCTAATTCGCGACATCATCAACGGCTTTTTGATTTTGCTAGAGGACCAGTACGGCGTGGGGGACGTGGTCATTTTGGGAGACGTGGCCGGGTTCGTAGAGAATATGGGGCTGCGGATCACCCAGTTGCGCAATGAGGAAGGCCGGTTAATTACCGTTCCCAATGGCTCGATCACCGTGGTTCAAAACTTGACTAAAGAGTGGTCACGGGTGGACCTCACCGTTGATGTGGCCTACGCCGCTGACATCGACCAAGCCCTAGAAGTCATCACCGCAGTGGCTCAAGAGCTGCAGCATGCGCCCCACTGGAGGACCCTAATCCTAGAGTCGCCAGAGGTGCTGGGGGTAGACCAGCTCAGCCATGCCGGCGCAACGGTGCGGCTGTGGATTAAAACCGTGCCGCTGAAGCAGTGGGATGTGGCGCGGGAGTACCGCCGTCGCCTCAAGATTGCCTTTGACAATGCGGGGATCGACATCGGCACGCCCCACCAGGCTATTCGGTTCGACAGCCAGTTGGCGCGCGCTCTACAGCCGGGTAGCGCTGGTTCTGTCCCCGCGCAGACTTCCCCATAGGAGAATATGCCATGACCATAACCCATTCCAACTGGCGACAGGGCGCACTGATCGACCTCACCATTGACAGCCTCAGCGATCGCGGCGATGGCGTGGGCCGGTGGGAGGGCCGCGTTGTCTTCGTCCCTGATTCCGTTCCCCAAGACCAAGTTTCGGTGCGGCTGCTGAACGTCAAGCCCAGCTTTGCTCAGGGTAAAATTCAGGCGCTGCTGCAGCCCTCCCCCCATCGCATTCCCCCCGCCTGCATCGTGGCGGACAAGTGCGGCGGCTGCCAGTGGCAGTTTGTGGCCTATGGTGAGCAGCTCGCCCAAAAGCACCGCATCGTGGCGGAGACGCTGCAGCGCATCGGCGGCATTGAAGATATTACCGTAGACCCGGTGATTCCCTCAGCGCCCCTAGGCTACCGCAACAAATCCACCTATCCCCTGCGGCGGAGCGCCACGGGCCAGGTGCAGGCGGGCTACTACCGCAAGGGCAGCCACAAGCTGGTGAACCTCAACCAGTGCCCAGTGCAGGACGATCGCCTAGATCCGCTGCTGGCGGGCGTCAAGCAGGATATTCAGGCGCGGGGCTGGTCTCTCTATGACGAGGCCTCGGGCACCGGGGCGCTGCGTCACCTGTCGCTGCGGGTGGGGCAGCGCACGGGGGAAAAGCTGCTGACGCTGATTTCTCAAACCGACGTAGATGCCCTGCCTGAATTAGAGGCGCAGGCCCAGGACTGGCTGGAGCGCTTTGACTTGGCGGGGGTGTGCCTCAACATTAACGAGCGCCGCACCAACGTCATCTTTGGCACGATGACCCGAGGTCTGGCCGGGAAGCCCTATATCGCCGAGCGGTTTGCGGGGCTGGAGTTTCACATCCGCTCGGCGACCTTTTTCCAAATCAACACCGTCCAGGCCGAGGCCATGCTCACCCTAATTTTGGAGGAGCTAGCTCTAGAGGGCCACGAATCTATCGTGGACGCCTACTGCGGCGTGGGCACCCTGTCCCTTCCCCTGGCCCAACGCGTCCAGCAAGTCATCGGCGTGGAGTCTCACGCGGAGTCGGTGGCCCAGGCCCGCTACAATGCGACGCTCAACGGCGTCGAAAATGTGAGCTTTTACGCAGAGACCGTGGAGGTTTGGCTACCGAACCAGGTGCGCCCCGACGCCCCCGCGACGATCGCCCCCGACGTGGTAGTGCTGGACCCGCCCCGGCGCGGCTGCGCTCCGGCGGTGGTGGAGGCGCTGGTGCGGCTGCGATCGCCCCGCATCGTTTACGTGAGCTGCAACCCGGCGACCCTGGCCCGCGATCTAAAAGTTTTGTGTGAGGGGGGCTATCGGGTGACGCGGGCGCAGCCGGTGGATTTCTTTCCGCAGACATCCCATGTGGAATGCGTGGCGTTTTTGACGTATGGTCATTAAACGTGTAGGGACATGGCATGTATCTGTTTAGCGTCTCGGATTACCCCCTCTAGCTCCCCCTTGGAAAGGGGGAGAACTTGAAGCTTCCCCCCTTTCCAAGGGGGGATTGAGGGGGGTAAGACCAACGCGTACGGCCTCTTAGCAAAGGCGCTAAACAGATACCATGTGTCCCTGCCGGTAACACACCCCTTCAATCGGTGAAAAACCGGATTGCCCCGTGAAATTCAGCGACATCGTCCAGCAGCTTCAGCCCGCCGCCAGCAGCCTCACCGCCCACCCCGATCGCAACCCCGATCTCACCCACGTCGCCGCCATCGACGGCGCCCCCTCCACTGCCCTCAGCTACATTGAAGGCGGAAAATTCGCAGGTTTCCTCAAGACCACCCAGGCCGGGGGGCTCATTCTTCCCGACGATATCGCCCTGCAGCAGCGGGCCGACGATCGCAGCATTCCCTGGCTCAGCGCCCCCCAGCCCCGTCTGGCCTTCGCCCAGGCGATCGCCCTGTTTTATCAGCCCTATCGACCTTCGCCAGGAATTCACCCCACGGCGGTAATCCACCCTACGGCTAGCCTAGGTGAAGACGTAGCGATTGGGGCCCATGTGGTGATTGAGGCCAAGGCTCGACTGGGCAATGACGTCTGCATCCATCCCAACGTGGTGATCTACCCCAAGGTAACCGTGGGCGATCGCACGGTGCTGCACGCCAACTGCACCCTCCACGAGCGCAGCCGCATTGGCGCAGACTGCGTAATCCACAGCGGGGCGGTGATTGGGGCGGAGGGGTTTGGTTTTGTGCCCACCCGCGAGGGCTGGGTGAAGATGGAGCAGTCGGGGGTGGCGGTGTTAGAGGACCGGGTGGAAATCGGCTGCAGCTCGGCGGTGGATCGGCCCGCCGTGGGGGAGACCCGCATTGCCCAAGACACCAAGCTGGATAATCTGGTGCACATCGCCCACAACTGCACCCTTGGGCGGGGCTGCGCTATGGCTGCCCAGGGCGGCTTAGCGGGCGGGGTGACGGTGGGCGATCGCGTCATTTTTGCGGGGCAGGTGGGGGTGACCAACCAGGTAAAGGTGGGCAGCGGGGTAACCCTGACGGCCCGCACGGCGGCCATTAACGATGTGGAGCCCGGAGTCACTCTGTCAGGGTATCCGCCCATGCCCCACCCCCAGTGGCTGCGGTCGGCGGCGCTGCAGCGGCGGCTGCCGGAGATGCAGAAGGCGCTGCGGCAGCTGCAGGCCCAAATGGCCCAGATACAGGCCCAAATCAATGCGCTGCAGTAAGGGCTACAGCGGGCCGCTAGCCCGCCTCCCGGACTGCCCCCTGGGCCGCTAGCCGCCGCCCCAGCTGCTGGACCTGCCGGGCCATGATTGGATCCGGATCCCGCTCAAGCTGAGGCAGCAGCGATCGCAGTATGCCCGGCGACGCCATCTCCAAATACCGCAGCACCGCCTCCCGCACAAACCCGGTGGGATGGCGCACTCCCCACAGCACCTGGTCCGGGTTGAGGCTCCAGCGGGCGTCGCTGGCCAAGTGGTAGCAGCAGGCCACCGACCAATCTGAGAGGAAAGGCCTCAGATCTAGCAGATGGCGGAGGCGATCGCTGGCGGGTAGGGGGCGATAGGGGACCAGCTCTGACAGCGCCTTGACGTGTTCCATCGTAGGCCGATTGAAGTCCAGCAGCGTGAGCAGGATCGGCTTCACCGACAGATCCACCGTGTTGTCTATGATCTCTAACCCTCGGGCCACGCTGTCAGAGGACTGGGACTGGAGGTTGAAGGCTGCGGCGCTGATGGTTTCAGTGGGGTAGAGGAACTGCATCAGCAGAAACAGGCGACTGACGGCGTCATCCCGCTGATCCCCCAGGGAGCGCTTCAGCAGCTCGGCGGCCCGGTGCTCCTTCCAGGCGGCGTCCTGGGCCTTGATGTCGAGCTCAGCGGCGTAGACCTGGGCCACGAAGCACAGCTCTTGCCCAATCAACTGCTCGATACCGTTGCGCCCCAGATAGTCGTTCACCGCCTCAATGCCATCTTCTTTAGACAGCAGCAAAAGCGATCGCAACAGCCCCCGCCGCTCTTGTCCCCACACCACAATCACGTGCTCCACCAGCTCCCGCAGGGCGTTTTCACTGCCGATTTGCCCCAAGATACGCCAAGCGCTCGCCCGCACGTTGGTAGGCCGGTAGGAGTCGGTGCCGATGTTCACTAGCAGGGGTACCGCGTCATCCCCCAGCGCCACAAAGGCCCCCATGGCGGCTTTTCGGGTGGACGGGTAGGCCAAGGCCTTTACCAGCGACGGATAATACTCCTGCAGGTTCACCGACGCAATGGTTTCTAAAATAGCCGCCCGCACGCGCAGGGAGCGATCGCGCAGCAGCCCTGGAAT
>JBHJHJ010000147.1:0-25880 GCA_050330955.1 Elainellaceae cyanobacterium
CTCCACCCCTGGCACGACGCCCATGGCCTCTGACGACATCCGCGCCACGCGACTTAAAAAAGCCCACCAGCTCCAAGAGAAGGGGCTCAACCCCTATGCCTACCGCTGGGAGTCGACCCACAGTGCGGCAGAACTGCAGGACAAATACGCCCACCTAGAGCCGGGTGAAGAAGTCGAGGACGCAGTGGCGATCGCCGGGCGGATTATGCTGCGGCGGGTGTTTGGCAAGCTGGCCTTCTTTACCCTGCAGGATGAGACGGGCACCATTCAGCTCTACCTCGATAAGAAGACCATTCAAGCCGGGATGTCGGACGTGGATGAGGAGGCCTTCTCCACCCTGAAGCAGCTCACCGATGCGGGCGACATTTTGGGGGTCAAGGGCACCCTCAAGCGGACCGATAAAGGTGAGCTGTCGATAAAAGTTACGGACTACCAGGTGCTGACCAAAGCGCTGCAGCCCCTGCCGGACAAGTGGCACGGTTTGACAGACGTAGAAAAGCGCTACCGCCAGCGCTACGTGGATCTCATTGTCAACCCAGAGGCACGGCAGACGTTTCGCCGCCGCGCCCTGATTACGGCCTCCATCCGCCGGTTCCTAGACCAGCGGGGCTTCATCGAAATCGAAACGCCAGTGCTGCAGCCTGAAGCGGGTGGTGCGGACGCCCGCCCGTTTATCACCTACCACAACACCCTCGATATGTCGCTGTACCTGCGCATCGCCACCGAGCTTCACCTGAAGCGGCTGATTGTGGGCGGGTTTGAGAAGGTGTTTGAGCTGGGCCGCGTGTTTCGCAACGAGGGCATTTCCACGCGCCACAACCCTGAGTTCACCACCTTAGAGCTCTACCAAGCCTACGCCGATTACCACGACATGATGACCCTTACCGAGACGCTGATTGCTCAGGCTGCGCAAGACGTGCTGGGAACGGTGGACATTACCTACCAGGGTGAGGCCATCAGTCTAGCGACGCCGTGGCGGCGGGTGACCATGCACGAGGCGGTGCAGGAGAAAACAGGGGTTGACTTCAGCCAGTTTGAGACCCTTGAGGAGGCCAAAGCCGCCGCCACGGCCGCCGGGATCCATGCTCAAGACTGTCCTAGCGTCGGCCATGTGCTCAACGAGGCGTTTGAGCAAACGGTGGAGGAGACCCTAATTCAGCCCACCTTCATTACCGACTATCCGGTAGAAATTTCCCCTCTGGCCAAGCCCCATCGCAGTAAGCCAGGTTTGGTGGAGCGGTTTGAGCTGTTTATCGTGGGGCGAGAGACCGCCAACAGCTTTTCTGAGCTGACGGACCCGGTGGACCAGCGCCAGCGATTGGAGGCCCAAGCCGCCCGTAAAGCCGCCGGGGATTTAGAGGCCCAGGACGTGGACGAGGACTTTCTTACGGCCCTGGAGTACGGCATGCCTCCCACGGGCGGGCTGGGCATCGGCATCGATCGCCTGGTGATGCTGCTGTGCGATAGCGCCAGTATTCGCGATGCGATCGCCTTCCCGCTGCTGCGGGCTGAAGCGGCAGCTAAATCTGAGGAAACCGCCAACGGTGACGCTGACCTTGACCAAGCTGAGGAGAACTGACGTGCGGCTTCGCCTTTGCCCTTGGCTGCTGCCGCTGCTGCTGGTGTCAGCCTGCGGCCCCAGAACAGCCATCGTTTCGCTCAACCCGCCGCAGGCAATCCCGCCTCCAGTTGAGGAACGTCCTCAAACGCCCGAAGCGACCTCCGCTGAGCTGCCAGAAAACGTCCAAATCTATCGGGATGAGGACGGTATGTTTGCCCTAGCGCTGCCTGAAGCCTACAAGCACGAGAGCGGCGATCGCGGTATGACCTTTACCTCACCCGACGGTGGATTTGGCGGCGAAATTAGCTATGCCCTTATTCCAGAACCCCTCACCCCGCAGCAGCTTGAGGCACGGCTGAAGCAGTCCCTCCAAGAGAGCTTTGTAGATGTGTCTTGGGAAAAGGACAGCGCTGAAAAGCAGTCAGACGGCAGCCTCCGGCAAAGCTGGCGAGGGGTGAACAGCGAGGGGCAGCAGCTTGACGCCTTAAGCTTTATCGAGCAGCACAGCGGCGCAGTGTATACCCTGACGGCCTACGGCATCGGTCGCCCTTACGGAGACTACAACAAAGACGCCCAGATTATTGCGGGGAGCTATGTGGTGCGTCAAACTACCCCTTCTACAGCCGAGTAGGGACTTGGCACTGCCCCGCCCTAACAGAACGTTTGTTTGAAATCAGCGGGGTAAATCGGAAGTCGCCTAGGTCGCAACTTCCGCCATCTCAATGACCTGCCCGTCCCAATCTTTCACCAGGAAATTTAGCGGCTCTTCGCGGCGAATCTTGTGCTTCACCCCGTGGGTCTGCACCCGCATGAGCACCTGCTCTAGGCAAACGCGGTCAAAGCAAACGTGCCGCTGGCGGTCTTTGTTGCCCAGGTTCGCTCCAGAGACAATGTGGAGCTGCGTGTTTTTCTTAAGCTGATACCACAGCCCATCAGGGGCGTTGTAGCCTGCACCGCTGACCCCGCCTCCCATGTAGAGTGGGTCAACGGTTGCCCCCAGGGTTTGCTCATAGTTGTAGTAGTAGTGCAGCGGCACGTCAGCGGCCTGGAGCGCCAGCATATCCTCGTAGAACCGGCGAGCCACTTCCAAATCGGACACCATCAAGGTGTAGACCTTGGGGGCGCTGGTCAAGAACATCCACATGGCGCCAGCGTAGGCGACCAGCAGCATCACCATGATGCCTTGGGTGGAGAGCAAGCTATCGATTGGAAAAGCCGCAATCATAATCTCAGGGGAGAGTGACATGGGAACCGCTATGTTGGGAAAGATATGGGGCTAGGGGCTTGTAATCTGGTGCTGTTGAATTGGATATGGAGACGGCCAAACCGGAGTAGTCTAATCTCTAGTTTAGCAATCGCCTATTCTAACCTGCTAGTCACTACCGACAAGCCACGTCAAAATCAGCTCGTTTACCCGATCCGGATATTCATCATGGGGACAATGTCCCGTGTTAGGGATGCTCTGGAACTGGACCCGTTCGGGCTGCTGCCGCGCCAAATCCCGGTAAATCGCCGCGCCGGTAATCGGCGTCCAAGGATCGGCTTCCCCCCATAGGACAAGCATCGGCTGCTGAATCTGAGGCAGCAGGTCCGCTGGACGGGGGCCGGGAGGAGCAGAAAGGATCGAGGCAAACACGGCCTGGGCGCCCGGATCGCAGGATGGCTGATAAAGAAGGTCAATCAGCTCGTCGGTGACGGCATCGGGGTTGCAGTAGACCTGTTTCAGGGTGCTGCGGAGCCGCCCCTTGCGCCGCACTTGGTTGAACATGAAGGGACCAAACACCGGAGAACTAACAATCTTGGTGAAGGTGCCCATAACAAAGCGTAAGGGCGGGGGCAGCTCTTCAGGGCGGTGGTTAAGCCCGCTTGCGCAGTTGAGCAGGACGCCACCTGAGGCGATCGCCGGGTGATGCGCCATCAGCATTAGGGTCAACAGACCACCAATGGAGTTGCCGATGAATACCGTAGGCGCCTGGATCTTCTCCTGCCAGAAATCCACCAGCATGGCCTCCCACAGCTCTAGGCTGTAAGGCTCATTGGGTTTGTCTGACGCGCCGAACCCCAGCATATCGATGGCGAACACCTGGTATCCACCTTCTGCCAACGCGGGGATGTTCTTGCGCCAGTGGCCGATGGAGGCCCCGAATCCGTGAATCAACACCAAAGGCCTCCCCTGACCGGCGATCGCATAGCGAATGCGGTGCCCCCGCCAAGTCCAGTCGAGTTCTTGATACGGCTTAGTCAGCGCTTGAGTCACGGCCTTTGGTTCATCTCGGTTTACATTGCTTAATCTATTCTACCTGTTCTACGGCATAGCTCCCTCACCCACGGCCAGCGGGTGATAGAGATCCATTACCCGCTCCACCCCCATGCGAGACTCTGCCTTCAGGGTCAACGGGGAAACGTGACCACGGTTAAAGTGCTCCGAGGCCGCACAGCCAATCATCGCCGCATTATCGGTGCAGTAGCGCAGCGGCGGAAACAGCACCCGCATGCCCTGGGCCTCAGCCGCCCCTTGGAGCTGCTGCCTCAGTCCGCTGTTGGCAGCCACCCCGCCCCCCACCGCAATAGTTTTGAGGTCATGGTCCCGGGCGCAGGCGATCGCCCGCTTGGTGAGAGCCCTAGCCACCGCAGCCTGAAAGCCTGCGGCCACGTCTGCGGTCGGCACTGCGCCTTCGGCTTGGAGCTGCTGCGTCAGCCGCAGCACCGCTGTCTTGAGACCGCTGAAGCTGGAGTCGTAGGGATGAAAGCCGCCTTGGGGCAAAGAAATATTGCCTTCGGGTAGCTTGAACCGCCCGCTGTCGCCCTGCTGCGCCAGCTTGTCGATGACGGGGCCACCGGGGTAGGCCAGTCCAAGCAGTCGCGCCACTTTATCAAACGCTTCCCCCGCTGCATCGTCTCGGGTGCGCCCCAGAGTGACATAGTCGCCGCAGCTCCTGACGTGAATTAGGCTGGTGTGGCCCCCCGACACTAGCAGGCACAAAAACGGCGGATTGAGGGATGAATCGGTGAGGTAGGACGCGTAGATATGCCCCTCTAAGTGGTGAACACCTAAAAACGGCTTGCTGTGTACCATGGACAAGGTTTTTGCCGCCGTGACCCCCACCAGCAGGGCACCGACAAGACCGGGGGCGCAAGTGGCGGCGATCGCGTCGATGTTGTGCCAAGCCATTGATGCTTGGGTCAGCGCCTGGTCAATCCCATGATTGAGAATCTCAACGTGCTGACGTGAGGCGACTTCTGGCACGACCCCGCCAAAGCGAGCGTGGGTTTCGACCTGGCTCGACACCACGCTGACTAAAACATTACGATTCTCAACGATTGCGATCGCCGTTTCATCACAACTTGTTTCGATTGCTAAAATTCTTGCCATTTGATCACCCCTATCAGGTAGGGTAAGAAACCAGCAGGACGCTTTTCATTGCTGGATTATAGCCAAGGTTACAATCAGCAAGATTACTTCGCAAATGGGCTTCGACGGGTGATTGACGCCAGCAGGAGCCATATGCCAGAAGCTACATCGGCGAAGGGCGCTGCGCCATCTCAGATTAGATACACAACTCTGAGCTGCTCTATACCTGTTGCGTGTTATTGAGGAAAAGAATCTATGCGTCAATGTTTTGCTGTTATCCTAGCGCTCTGCCTCTGGCTTGGCGCTGCTGCGCCAGCATCTGCCGATGGCGGTGCGGCTAACCTAACCCCCTGCAATGAGTCTTCAGCCTTCCAGGCGCGGGCAGCAGCGGCTAGCACGCCTCAAGCCGAGCGTCGATTTGATCTTTACGCCGACTCTAACGTACTCTGCGGCCCTGAGGGCCTGCCTCACCTACTGGTGGACGGGCGTCTTAACCATGCGGGTGAGTTCATCATTCCCAGTATTCTATTTTTGTATATCGCAGGCTGGATCGGTTGGGCTGGTCGGGCTTACCTCATTAAAGTTCGCGAAGATAAGAAGCCAGAAGAGAAGGAAATCATTATTGACGTTCCCCTCGCTCTGAGCATCATTTTGTCTGCGCTGGCTTGGCCCGCAACGGCTGTCAAGGAATTTCTCAGCGGCGAGCTGGTTGAGGCTGAGGAAAATATCACTGTCTCGCCTCGCTAGGTCTGCGGCTTAATTGTTGAAAGAGTATTACTGACCCGCTTTAGGAGTATCTAAATGGACAAGAATTTTCTAACCTATCTATCCACAGCCCCGGTGTTGGCAACGCTAGCCACGTTTATTGCTGCAGGGATCCTGATTGAGTTTAACCGCTTTTTCCCCGATCTACTGTTTCATCCCTAACGCAGCACCAATCGACCTTGCTGCATTTAGGTAACTGATTGAATCGCCCGCTGAACTAAGCATCAGCGGGCGATTTTTAGTTGTTCTGACGGTGCCTTCATTAAATAGAATTAGGCGCGGCCGCGATATTGTCTTCGCTTTGACCGATGGTGTCTTCGAAGGGATTTAAGAAGACTTCGGGGTTGTCACTTTGAGGTGGCTGGGCGATCGCTTCAGGGTGGTTGTCCTCTGGTATGCCATTGTCTGATGTGCCACTATCTGGACTATCTAGCGTGCCGCGATCTGGTGCATCGCGATCTGATATGCCATTATCTGATGCACCATTCTCTGAAACTTGATGAGCTGAGACCAATTGGGTCGTGTTAGCAGTCGGGGACTTGCGGGTAAAGCGTAAACTCTTATGGTCTAGCTCGACCAAAATAGTATCCCCTTCCTCAAAGGTGTTCTCCAATATCTTTGTTGCTAGAGGGTTCTCAACCTCCCGCTGGATTGCCCGCTTCAGCGGCCTTGCCCCGTAGGCTGGGTCGTAGCCCACTTCTGCGATGTAGTCTTGAGCCGGGGCCGTGACTTCGAGCCCGAGCTTTTGCTCCAGCAGCAACCGGTGGACGCGGTTGAGCTGAATGCCTACAATCTGGCGCAGCTCATCAAGACGTAGGGGATGAAAGAGGATGAGGTCATCAATCCGGTTGAGGAACTCGGGCCGGAAATGCTTCCGCAGCGCCACCAACACGCGCGATCGCATCTCCTCATACTTAGAGTCGTCGCCGGACACATCGAGGATGTGATCGCCGCCGATGTTGCTAGTCATTACAATTACGGTGTTGCGAAAATTGATTTGACGCCCTTGGGAATCGGTAACCTGACCGTCATCTAGCACCTGCAGCAGAATATTGAACACGTCTGGGTGAGCCTTTTCCACCTCGTCTAACAGCAGCACCGAATAGGGACGGCGGCGAATCGCCTCCGAGAGCTGCCCGCCGTCTTCAAATCCCACGTAGCCCGGAGGGGCCCCCACCAGCCGGGAAACGGCGTGTTTCTCCATATACTCAGACATGTCGATGCGTACAAGAGCATCGCTAGAATCAAACAGAAATTCAGCTAAGGTGCGAGCCAGCTCGGTTTTACCCACCCCCGTCGGCCCCATAAACAAAAAAGAGCCAATGGGGCGACTGGGGTCCTTCATCCCCGCCCGCGCCCGGCGGATGGCGGCAGACACCGCCGCCACGGCCTCGTCCTGGCCAATGACCCGCTCGTGCAGATGAGACTCCAGCTGCAGCAGCTTCTGCCGCTCTGACTCCAGCAGCCGGTTCACGGGGATACCGGTCCATTTGGCGACGATTTCAGCAATGTCAGCATCGGTGACCTGCTGGCGCAGGAGAGCCGCGCCGCTGGTTTGAATCTCAATTAGTGCCGCCTCTTTCGCCTCTAGCTCCTGGTGCACCGCTTCTAACCGGCCATACTTGAGCTGCGCGGCGGTGTTGAGGTCATAGTCCCGCTCGGCTTTTTCAATCTGGTGGTGAAGCTGCTCCTCCTCCTCTCGCAGCGCCTTAATAGTGTCCCGCGTTTGCTTCTCCGAGTCCCATTGGGTCGAAAGGCGATCGCGCTCTTGGGTCAGCTCGTCGATTTCCTGGGTCAGCCGCCCGAGCTGGTGGGCCAGACGGTAGGCCTGCGAGCCGTCTCCATCGTCTTCACCCTCCAGCGATCGCTTCTCCATCTCAAGCTGCATCAGCCGCCGCTCGATGGTTTCTAGCTCCCCGGGCTTAGAGGTGTTTTCCATCTTTAGCTTGGCCGCCGCCTCGTCCACTAGGTCGATGGCCTTGTCGGGCAAGAAGCGATCGGTGATGTAGCGGTCAGAGAGCTTAGCAGAGGCCACCAGGGCCGCATCAGAAATAGTGACGTTGTGGTGAGTCTGGTAGCGGTCTTTCAGTCCCCGCAAAATAGAAATCGTATCCTCGACGCTGGGCTGACCGATGTAGACCTGCTGGAAGCGCCGCTCTAAGGCCGCGTCTTTTTCGATGTGCTTGCGGTACTCATCGAGGGTGGTTGCCCCGATGCATCGCAGCTCGCCCCGAGCCAGCATGGGCTTCAGCAGGCTGCCCGCGTCCACGTTGTTTTGGCCTGCCCCGGCCCCAACCACGCTGTGCAGCTCGTCGATAAACAGTACGTACTGTCCATCAGAGTCAGTCACGGCCCCCAGTACCGAGCGCAGTCGAGCTTCAAAGTCGCCCCGGTACTTTGCCCCCGCCACAAGGGATCCCATATCTAAAGAAATTAGGCGGCGGTTTTTGAGGGATTCCGGGACGTCCCCGTTGACCATGCGCTGGGCCAAGGCCTCGGCAATAGCCGTCTTGCCGACGCCAGGTTCGCCGATGAGCACCGGGTTATTCTTCGTCCTCCGGGAAAGTACCTGAATGACCCGGCGAATCTCTTCATCGCGGCCAATCACTGGGTCGAGCTTGCCCGCAGTGGCCTGCTCTGTGAGGTCGCGACCGTACTTTTCTAAGGGATTCTCTTCTTCCTCTTCTTTCGCTTTGCTAGACGTTTGACCAGATTCGCCTGCAGGCGCCGTGACCTCCACCTGTCGCTGCCGCCGTAGTCCAGCCGCCGCGGCCTCCAACCGACCCGCATCAATGCCAGCGTTGCGGAACAGCCGCCGACCCACGCGCTCATCCCGCGCTAGGGCCAGCACGAGATGCTCATCCTCAATGATTTCAGCACTTTGGTTATGTCGAATACTTTCGGCCCGGTCTAAAAGCTGGTCTAAGGACCGACCCAGGTAGAGCTGATCGTTACCGGATACCTTGGGCTGGCGCTGAGCGTAGGCCTCTAGCTGCTGCTCGATGCGAGCCGTATTGACCTCTAGCACCTCCAAAAGCTGAACCATCAGGCTGTCCTTAAGCTCTAGCAGCGCGATCGCCAAGTGCTCCACTTCGAGCTGCTGCTGGCGAAAGCGACGGACAACATCCTGCGAGTTGACAATGGCATCCCAAGCGCTGTCGGAAAATTTGCTGGGGTCGGTTGGCTGCATATTGTGGGGGTACGAAACGGGGGCAAACGTCACTGAAGGGAACTTCCTCAGTGTAACAAGGGAGAGAACGCGGACGCATTGCGACCAGCTCTTCTACCGTTTTAGGGGAGCGATCGCAGCGATAGATTTGCTATAGCAGATATAGTACGCAATAAAAGATAGATCAGGAACAAACATGGACAAGCGGTCTTCAGACGCCGGTCAGAATACGGATAAGACAATCGGACAATCCACTCAGCCCCAAACCAACGTCAGCGTTGGCGAGCACACAGCGGGAACTGACCCGCAAGGCACCAGCGCTGACCAAACCCCCATCTCCGACATCACCCCGCCGGGGTCGCAGTCTGAGGCTTATATCGCTGCGGGCAAGCCCACAACGGGCGGCGACACCTTCACAGACCAAGGGCAGGCCAAAGTGGTGGGTGAAGAGGCCGTGGGCGGGACCACGCCGACGCCGGGACAGAACGTAGTGGGTGAAATTGGAGAAGCCGTTGGCGTGAGCTATGCGGCCCAGGAGCCGGTTGCCGGCGTGGAGAAAATGCAGGACCGCGACGATGAGCGATGGGAGCTCGACCCCGAATCCTCTGAGGATTACAAAGGTCACAAGCCATAGCCGCTTACAGCGTTGCAGACAGCTCAGGGGCATCCCGCAGGTACCCATCTTCTAAATAGGCTACGTTGTCTGCAACATCTTGAATCCGAGCATCGTGGGTCACAATCAGCACCGTGCTGCCCTCCTCTTTCGCCAGGCGCCGCAGCAGAGAGATCACGGCATACCCACTCTTAGAGTCAAGGGATGCTGTGGGCTCATCCGCCATGATAATTGGCGGATGCCCAGCCAGAGCGCGGGCGATCGCGACCCGCTGCTTCTGCCCACCAGATAAGTTGCGGGGGTGAGAATCTGCTCGATCCTTGAGGCCAACCTGAGCCAGCAGATCGAGGGCTCTGCTGTGAGCGCGCCCCTGCTTTCCCTGGAGCTTGAGGACGACCTCCACATTCTCTACCGCCGTTAGGGCCGGGAACAGATTGAACCCTTGAAAGATGAAGCCAATATTCTTGAGCCGAAAGTCTGAAAGCTGACTGCGAGACATTGCAGTAATCTCTTGCCCCAAGATCTTGACGCTACCGGAGGACGGCGTAAGAATCCCGCCCAGTATGGACAGCAGCGTTGTCTTACCTGAGCCCGATGGCCCCATGAGCAGCTGAATTTCCCCAGAATGAACCGCTAGGGAAATCTTATTCAGAACAGAGCGGGTGTGCTCACCCACTTGAAACTCCATCGACACCGATGAAGCAGCGATCGCGATCTGGCTATCACCCATTGGCTTAAGCAAATCCCCTCGCTGATCTAGCGTCTCTTCACCACGTAATTGAGCCGTCATTTGAACCTATGTCGCGTGAACCTGTGCAACCGATGCGTTGTGCGAGGGGCAATGGATAAACACAAGTCAAAACTGATTTGGGTCAGCAAAACTCCTATCAATGCAATTGTAAACAATCGCCTCTGATTTGTTGTAAAACTCTACTAACTCTTTACTCAGATTATCGATCCCCTTGGCGTCATATCTGTATTACGGACTACAGCAGCGGGTCGAGGACTAGTCTAGCCCGTAGTCTACGGTCACAGACATCGGGGTCAGGCCTTGAAGACGATAGCTGGATCTACCTTGGTCACCTTTTGAATGGCGAACAGCGCTGATCCAACACACATTATCACCGTAATCCCCAAAATTCCCGCAGAGACTGAGGGGGTAATTAAAATCATGATGCCTTGGGTGGAAAAGGTCCAGGCCCCCAGCCCGAGGCAGAGCAAAATGCTGGGGATGTATCCCAAGACCGCCATCCACAGGGCCTGTTCGACAATCACGCCATAGATCATCCGATCAGAGGCTCCCATGGCCTTTAGCGTTCCATACTCACGGATGTGGTCAGAAACTGATGAGTAGAGAATTTGCCCCACGATAACGATGCCGACGATCATGCCCACAGCAGCACCGAGGCCTAAGATAAAGCCAATTCCGGTCCGCAACTGCCAATAGCGACGAGTAATATTCAGCATTTCTTCTTGGGTGAGCGCCTGCACCTCTGGAAAAGCCTCTTCTAAGCGCTGCTTGAGTTGAGCAATATCTTGAGTAGGCTCCGCCTGAATCAGCACATAAGAGACTGGGTCCGAAATTGACAGCGGCTGCCGCTCGACTACGGCATCATCCTCGGCCCGGGTATAGGTGGTGGTGCACTGCAGGTTGTCTCCCCCTGGTCTGACGTCGCAGGACACGCTTGAGGTGAGCCCCGCTGTAGCGTAAGCCTTGGCGTTTTCGAGCGAAGTAAACACGATCGAACTCGAGGCAATAGACTGGGTATCTCGGGTAAGGCCAACCAGCGCTGCGGGTGCCGAATTAATTTCACCTTCATCATCGATACCGCTCAGATCCAACGACTTCAGGTTGGTGCCATCGGTCATAATGCTGAACGGCTCAGCAATCTTAGCTATGTCACCCTGCAGGATCTGACTAGGCCGAAAAAGGCTGCCACTGGGGGAGAACCCCACCACGCGTACCGTGCTAATTTGCCCGTCTGGGCCTCGCCAGCGTCCGTTGGTCAGCACCATAGCTTCAGCCCGAGCGACGCCGCCAATCTCTTTCGCTTTCACCTGAGTCTCTAGGGGCACGCTTTGCGTTAGCTCAAAGTGGACCATTTCTTCACCCGTTAACCAGATGTCGGCAGTAGAGCTTTCAATTAGCCGCGTGGTTGAGCGCGTAAACCCCTTAAGTATGCCGAGCTGGATGGTGACCAAGCTCACAGCAAACATAATGCCTGCCTGAGCCACCAAGAAGCGAGGAATATCTTCAAACAAGTTTTTGCGGGCAATGGAAACCATAAAAAAGTGGGGTAGGTCTGCTGCGTCGCCATAACGATTGCTGCAGCTTCCATTAGAGCAGGCTGTTCAGCAAATGCTCAAACGAGAGCCGATTTGCCTTTCAGTATATCGCTAGTGATTCAATGGACAATCTTTAAAAGCGCCACACCGACTGGGATATCGATGTCGGGCCTATCTAACCTGGTGGGGTATAGTATCACGCGCTCAGTGTTGAGGAGCCGGGTCATGAAACGCCTATTGACAGCAGCGATCGCTGTGGCTGCGATCGCGACTTTTGTCTCTCCCGGAGAAAGACCTTTGTCTAATCACCGCCGTGACCTCTACGTCGCGGCACTTCAGCGGAGCATGGTCTGCAGAATGCAGGAAAGACCACGCTACCGGATATCTCGCTCGGCTCTGGACTGGTGCCTCTATAAACCGCGCTAACCTTTGTCTGTTGTATTGGTGTATTGGGCAGTTCCCCTAAGCCGAAGCGTCATCAGCATGGTCGTCGAAGCGCATCACGTCAGCTTCATTGAGATATTCGCCGTTTTGCACCTCAATTAGCACGAGGGGAATTACGCCGGGGTTTTCGAGTCGGTGCGGCGTGCAGGCTGGGACGTAGGACGATTGATTAGTGCAGATTAGAGTCGTATCCTCACCGCAGATGACGCGAGCGGTGCCGGAGACCACAATCCAGTGCTCACTGCGGTGATAGTGCATCTGCATGCTGAGGCGCTGTCCGGGGTTGACCTCGACCCGCTTAATTTTATAGCCCTGTCCCTCTTCTAGGACGGTAAACGATCCCCAGGGTCTAGATTCACTCTGGCGGTGCGCGTTGGTCGAGTCATCGAGAGATTTGGCCTGTGCGGAGGTGGCGTTAGTCATGGTCCTGGCTAAAAGCGATGGGGACGGGACGCGGAAGCAGAAAATTGAGCTACGCCGATTGTATACACAAGCTGCGCCTTGAAGAGATGTGGGATAAGCGAATAATTGAAACCATCACTCTGCCTCGATCTCTGTCATATCTTCAACGCCTGCCAGGTCGGCAAGTAGCTTGGTATAGTTTCTCAGCTGAGCTTGAAGCGCTGTCAGCTCCGCTCGAAATTCCCGACAGCGCTCTGGGTTTTCAAACGCCCCTTGCTCGCTCAGACGATGCCACTTAGCCGTAAAGGGTCGAATCACTTGATTCAAGACAATGACCGCAATTCTGGTGAACTGAATACACCCTCGCCCGTGTTCCTTGAGCGTCTGCCGAGTGATACCAAAAAGAGTATGAATGCTCGAAAGAGCTGTCTTTTCGATGCCGTGGCTGTCCAATAGAGCCTGGGTGGTTATGCGGGTGAGTAGCTCAATGTATAGGTCCCAGGCCGCATCCTTGTCAGGATCTGACGGGTGCCACTCCATGTCTAGAACCGGGGTTTTGACCTGTAAGCCGGTGAGATTCCACTTCTCAAATAGATCTCTGACTTTCATAACCTTAGATCTCTTCTGATGACACACCGATTTTCATTCTTAGAGCGACCCGCCGCGCGGCGGGTTAGATGCTCATTATAGGCTCACAATACCTGACCACTGAATCTTTTTCAGTGACTCTCGGCGGTACGAAAAAAACGTTTCGCCGTCTTGATAAGTGCAGCAGGGCGCGATCGCAATCTGCTCCGTCGATAGCCCCATCTGCTCAAGCTGCAGGACGTTGGCCTGGCGTACGTCGAGCCGAATTCGCTCAGGGTCGGGGTCGGGAGACAAGGGCGATCGCGGCAGATGCTGCAGCCGGTCTAGCACGCCTTGAATCGACGCATTGGATACAGGCGGTTCTATCCCTACCGCACCGCCGCTCGCAGGCGCCACCGAAATCGCGGCAACATCGGGCGGCGCCGCCACTAAGGTCGCCCCTACCCGCGCGGCAACGGCGTTAGAAACTTGATACACTGCCCCCTCGATAGCAGGGCCCAGAGCAACCCGCAGGTCCTGAAGCTGACTGCCCCGGTGCAGCAGCTTATCCACCGCCTGGGGAACAATACGCTGCGCAGTGCCGCGCCAGCCCGCGTGAACCGCGGCAACGCTGCCCGTCCGGCGATCGCCAATCAGGGCGGGGACACAGTCCGCGGTGGCCACCCATACCGACTGCTGAGCCCTGTAGGCTACAATCCCATCTGCGGCAGGAACGTTGGCAGACGCAGCGGGTGCGCAGGCTTCAAGCTGACCCGCCGTCAGAATGCGATCGCCGTGCACCTGCTTAACGCGATACACCTCAGCCTTTGGGGCAAGCACGCCCATGTCCTCCGGCAGCGCAGGACTCCAGTGGCGCGTAAAAAAGCCGTGCTTCCAGGTCGAAAGCAGTTCAGAGGTTAGGTAGGGACGCCCCTGCCAAGTTTGCCAGTGCCAGTCACTCATGGGCTAATGGTCAATTTCAAGCTTGAATGGTTTAGGATTGCTACATCGTTATACGAGTGTCCTGATTATTAGCTTAGCTCGACAGAATCCATCGGACCTAAACCGCACTCCCCCCTCGTCAGCTCTCCTCTCCTGGGTCACCCACTGGCAATCTCGGGGTGTATCACCGACACCCGCCGCGTTTAAACTTCACCGGGTTGACTGCGTCCCCTCGACAAACGCCCGCCTCTGGCACCAGATGGCTACCCAGGCCGCAACGACTCCTCAATCCGGAGTCGCCCTGATTGCCTGCCGCCAATCGGCGGGTCGGGGGCAGTGGGGACGCCAGTGGCACTCGCCGCTGGGCGGGCTTTACCTATCAGCCGCGCTGCCAACGCTTCAGGGAACCCGAGGCGAATCGTTAATGCTGAGCTGCGCTTGGGGAATTGCCACAGCCCTGCGGCAGTTTGGCGTGCAGGTAAAGCTGAAGTGGCCCAACGATCTAGTGATTGGCACCCAAAAGCTGGGGGGCATGCTGCTTGAGACCCGACTTTCTGGCGCCGCCATTACCAAAGCCGTCATTGGGGTGGGAATCAACTGGCGCAACGCTCCTCCCCCAGGCGGCATCGCCATCGCCCAGCTCAAGCCTTCTCCGGCCAGCGCACCACTACAATCCTCCATAGAAACCCTGACTGCCGCTGTTTTAACCGGCATCGCAGTCGGGAACGGGCGCAGGCTCTATCAAGATATTGTAGAAATTTTGCCGGACTATGAAGCCCAAATGACCCACCTTGGGCAGACTATGACTGTCAACTATCAGGGCAGGCGATCGCAGGGGTGCATCAAAGGGGTTACAGCTGCGGGACAACTCCGTATCGTCATAAATCAGATTGGAGTAAATCAGACCGCAATTCAAAGGCTAGATAGGCTAGAGCAAACAAGGATAGAGCCGCCGCTGGAAATTACGGCAGACGCCGGCAGCGTCCATCTGAGCTATGACACAATTGGCGACTTGCTGTAGTCCACAGAGGAACGGATCATCATGCATGATTTGCATACCCCGCCACAGCATGAAGTTTGTATGAACCTGCTGCGGTGGATGATTGTCAAACTGTGTAGTTGCAGATTAGATTCTAACTTAGGCCCATCTACCAGCCGCAGCTTGTCCAGGGCTTGCAACAAAGATTTACCGTGTGTCTGCCAGAAGAGAGCGATAACTGCTGAACTTTGCGAGCAGCCTCAGACTGCTCTGCTGCTACTATTATTCCCTGGCTGTGGCGCTGTGCACGGTCTTGGCGGTGACTAATGTAGAGGCTCTGAGTGCCTAGACCGCTATTAAACCATAGGCCGCCGAGGCTGTCTGGAACTGAAGCATCTGTGGGGCTTGCTTCCGGTGAGTCCGTCCGTAGCACGCGCACCCATGACCTCTCCCTAACTTCCTATTTTTGGGTCATCTGCCCTGCTGTAATGCAAACGCGCCACCTGCGACAGAGCCAATTTCTTAGACGTTAGATCCCCAGCAAGGTATGTTGTTGAACCCAAACTCCAGCCAACTCAATGATGCTCTTTTAAGCATTCTTGAGCAAAATCCTGGCCTGTCCAACGTCCTCTTAGCAGACGGAACTCGGACAGCCCAAAGCGTCACCCAGATTATGGAGCCAGTGCTTTCTGCCCATACCCGGTGCCAGATTACAAAATACTACATCCAAGCCGTGTGCATCGATTACGAAGTTTTTTTAACCACCAATCTCCATGCCGAAGCCAACATCTATGCGACTCATACGGCTTCAAGCTGGTTGATTGGCCGTGGGTCAACCTGCGCTATCCACATTTCTGAACCCTCGGTTTCCCGCCGTCACGCTGTGATTGGTTATCACCTTCAAGACGGTTTTTTCATCATGGATTTAGGTAGCCGCAATGGCACAAGGGTCAATCAGACCCCGTTAGTTGGCAGAGCGCGTCAAGGCTTACAGGACGGTGCGCTAATTCAAATGGGGAATTTGAGGCTCGAATTTTTCACCACTGCTCGCCCTCAAACCCATCGCGTCATCGAAGCCGGAGACTACATTACCGAAGTAGGTCAGCCGTTTCCACCCTTAAACCGGTGATTGGGATAGCTCCGTAAACTGAACCACATCTTGACGGGGGTCAGCATAAGTCACACGCAAATCAAGCCGTTCCCCAAGCTCTACAGCGCGCTGTAGCCTCACCGCAACTTCTAAGCCAAGCTCCTCCAATAGGACTAGCGCCAGATTCTCATTTTCCCGCAGCCACCGCAGCATTAGCACTTGCCAGACCTCACCTTCATGACGGCGCAGGTACTCCAAACTCCAGTAGCGATTCGTCTGCCGCTCAACCAAGGTCGCTTCGTAGGCAGTAGAGGTCACAGACTGAACCAGCTGCATCAGGGTTTCCGACTCGAACGGAAGGGTGTCCCCTCGAAGATGGGCCTTGATCTGGAAATGGGCCAGCAGGTCGGTGTAGCGGCGAATAGGGGAGGTGCTCTGAGTGTATGTATCAAGCCCTAGGCTGGCGTGACGGCACGGAATAGTGTTGACCTCGCTGCGGGGCATGCAGCGACGAATAGCGCAGTCCCGCACGGGCCCTGCCGGCAGCAGCAGCAGCTCATCATCGTCTGGCAGCTCGGGCTGAGGCTGCCCCCGAAACGGCACCGTCAGCCCAGACGCCTGGGCATATCGACCGGCAACTTCTCCCGTCAAAATCATCATCTCGGCCACCATTTGACGAGATTTCGAGTCTTCTAGGAGACTGATGGTGACCTCATCTCCATAAACCTTAATAATGGCTTCGGGCATGCGAATGTTGATTGCCCCCTGGGACAGCCGCCACCCATGGCGAATGTCGGCCCAGTCTGCGATCGCCCGAATTTCCTGCTCTGCCTCCACCTGCAGCTGCAAGATATCGTCAACATCGTCGTAGGTGAGCCGATAGGTGGGACGAATGAGGCTGGGAGAGATGCTGTAATCCTCTATGGCGCCGCTGCTGTCCAGCACAATCGCAAAGCTAAGGGCAAAGCAGACCTGGCCCTGCACCAGGCTCATCGGTCCTGTGGCCAGCTCCGTTGGAAACATAGGGATGGTGCCCGTAGGCAAGTACACGCTTGTGGAGCGGCGGCGAGCCTCAAGGTCCAGATCGTCTCCCGGTGAAATCCACCGCGTTGGGTCGGCAATGTGAACCCAGAGCCGTGCTTTGCCGTCCTCTAGAGGTTCTATGCTAAGACCGTCATCGATTTCGCGGGTGCTTTCGTCATCTACGGTGTAGACCTTGAGGTGCGTCAAATCCAAGCGATGGTCAGCATCCGCATCATCAATGGGATTCTCCAAGCATCGGCTGGCCATGGCGAGTACCTCTTGAGAAAAGTGAGCGGGAATCTGACGCTGACGCAAAAATAGATTTTCGTGGCGACTCCAAATCCCCAAATCCACCAAGAGCTCAAACGCCGATTGTCCTGTTTTAGGACGGCCCAGTGCCTCTAGGATATCCAATGCTGGAGCAATGTGCGATGCGCCCTCTCCAACCACTGCTAGGCGCTCTAGGGCATCGATGCGGGGGCGATCGCTCGGCTGCCACTCAATCTCTGTTGCTTCTGGCTGATTAAGCCTCTGGCTAATGCGCCCGAGGCAGTCCTCCCATTCAGCAGCCCGCTTGGCCTCCATATCCATTTGGTGGCGGATGTCGGCCACCTGGGAGGCGGAGCGGGGCTCGTAGCGATCGCCTTTCTGCTTAAAATAAATTTTATCGTTCGACAGCAAAACGTGCGCCGCGTAGCAAAGCGCAGCGCTGTCGCTGGAGAACAACAGCTCCGAAAGCTCAGGTGGGGTTACCGACTCACTATCGACGCTGAGCAGCTCCCAAATCACCTCAAGCCCCGAGGGATCGCTGTGGGCCTCAACCTGCTGCAAAAAATCGGGCAGCTCTGACGGTAGATAGTGGCCAGAGATGGTGTAAGTAATTTGACGGGGCTGAACCGTATAGGACTGCCCCTGACAATCGATTACGACCCAATTTTTCTTACCATCGGGCCGGTCGGCAACGCCTACGCGGCGATCGCCTTGGTAGCGAAACTCGACTAGCGTACCCTTCTCCATGATCGACCGAGTCGTAACAGCAGCCAAGGCGTAACAGTAGTGCAGGCTCGCAGCGGTGCAAGGGACTGGCCCACAGGACGGGAGCTTTAGCCCTCCCGATTGACGAAGGGCAAGAGAGCAATAATCCGAGCTCGCTTAACGGCAACAGTTAAATCACGCTGCTGCTGAGCGGTCAGTCCCGTGATGCGGCGAGGCAGAATTTTTCCTCGCTCAGTCATAAATTTCCGCAGCAGTTCGACATCTTTGTAGTCGATGGGCTCTTTAGGGCTAATGGGAGAGACGCGGCGACGATAGTAGCTCATGGGAATGTCAATAGGAGATGAGAGGGTATGATTATTTTATTTCTTTATGAACCGTGTGCGTATTGCAGTGGGGACAGAACTTCTTCAGCTCAATCCGACCCGTTGTGTTGCGACGGTTTTTTGTGGTGGTGTAGCGAGACACGCCTGCAGAGCGCTTGTTTGAGTTGGACCGACATTCGGTGCACTCTAGTGTGATGATGATTCGAACGCCTTTTGCCATAGTGGTTCTACAGAATGCTGATCTAAATGGAAATGCTTGTGCGACACAAATTATGATTATTGCACAGCGAACAAAGCCAACGCAATAAAAAACTCACTGGGTATCTATTCTAAACAGCCATGCTCCCTACAGGCAAAGCCGACACTATTTTATCCGCTCTAGTGATGCCGCTAGGCGACCACGAAGCTGTGGCCCTCTGGGAGGCCCAAGGACGCATCTTGGCCGAAGCAGTCGTCGGCCAAATCGATATGCCCCACTGGGACAATTCCGCCATGGACGGCTACGCAGTCCGCTATACCGATGTGCAGGCCGCCAGTGAGTCTTCTCCTAAAATGCTGCAGGTGGTGGAAGAGATTCCGGCTGGATATGAGCCCAAACAGGCGATCGCCCAAGGGCAGGCGGCCCGCATTTTTACCGGCGGGATGCTACCTAAAGGGGCTGATACCATTGTCATTCAGGAGAATACGGGGCGGCAGGGCGACCATGTCTCTGTTATGACGGCACCAAAGCCCGAGGCGTTCATCCGCCGTCGCGGCGCCTTCTACCAAGCCGGAACACCGCTGCTGCAGCCGGGAGTGGTGCTGAACGCGCCTGATATTGCCGTTCTAGCGGCAGCCCAGTGCCCACAGGTGCAGGTGTATCGCCGTCCCCGCGTGGCGATTCTGTCCACGGGCAACGAGCTGGTCACGCCAGATCAGCCGCTGCAGCCAGGGCAGATCGTAGACTCTAATCAGTACGCTCTAGCGGCGCTGGTGAAGGCGTCTGGCGCAGAGCCTCTCCCGCTAGGTATTGTACCCGACGAGCCAGAGCAGCTGAAGATGGCGATCGCCCAAGCTATGGGTCAAGCCGACGTGGTGCTCTCTTCGGGAGGCGTCTCAGTGGGAGACTACGACTATGTGGACCGGATTTTGGCGGAGCTGGGCGCTGAGATCCACATTCGAGCGGTGGCGGTCAAGCCGGGGAAGCCGCTGACTGTGGCAACGAGGAAGGACTCTCGCACCCTTTACTTTGGCTTGCCGGGTAATCCCGTGTCATCGCTCGTGAGCTTCTGGCGCTTTGTCCAGCCCGCTCTGCGTAAGCTGTCGGGTCGCAGTAGAGGTTGGGGGCCGACGTTTCTACCCGCCACGACTCTTCAAGCTCTCAAAGCAGGAGGGCAGCGAGAAACCTACCTGTGGGGTCAGCTTCACGCGGAAGACGGTGGCTACGAGTTTCGCCTATCGCCAGGCAGTCACAGCTCGGGGAATTTAGTAAACCTGGCTCAAACCAACGCCCTAGCGCGTATACCCCAAGGGGAAACCCACATCGCCGCTGGCAGTCAGATTAAGGCACTGCTAGTGGGAGAGATTTGGGAGAGATTTAGTCTGTAGCAAAGGGCTCTTTGGTTTGATATGATATTTAACTGGTCATAATTTTGCCGATGTGGCTCAGTGGTAGAGCACTCGATTCGTAATCGAGCGGTCGGGGGTTCAAATCCCCCCATCGGCTTTTGACCAAAAGCTTGTAAAAATCCGCGAGGCTCATCCCATATGTTTAGGGTAGCCAGTCGAACGATAATCAGCAGGACATCTATAGCCTGGCTCTCCTTGTTTTTGGGAACTATTAGCCCAAATAATAGAGCGATCGCCCAGTCCACCGAGCCGGCTCCTATTCTAGAGCTAGAAGACGAGGATTTTTGGACAGAGCAGTGCCAGACGTTGGGCCAATCCCGCCAGTATGAAGACGCCCTCGCTGCCTGCGACCAGGCGATCGCCCTCAATGACGATATAGATGAGACGGTCCCAGTATGGACGACGCGGGGGGAAGCGCTGGTCTATCTTGGCCGCTACGAAGAGGCCCTGATCTCTCTCTCGCGAGTCTTGGAGGAGCACCCCCAGCATTCTCTAGCGATGACTTATCAGTGCGTTGCCCAGTACAATCTCAGCCAGTATGAAGTGGCCGTCGACACCTGCGAAACTGCCCTGCTGGCAGACGGTAACTGGGGAACGCGATCGCCAGCCTACGCCTGGTATTATCGGGGGCTGTCACTGCGGCAGCAGGGCTTTTTAGAAACCGCCTTGGGCTCTTTTGAGCGAGCGATTCGAAGCAATGGTGCGACAGACGATCGCGGCAGCCCCGCCGCGGCTGAGACCCCGTTGGCCCAGGCGGAGTGGTGTCATACTCTGCATCTGCTAGGGGAAGGCGCCGCCATTGCTAGCTCCTCCCTTGAGCCCTGTGGTTTGGAGGAGGCGATCGCTTTATACGAGCAAGCCCTACTGGCCGACCCCCAAGATTTAGTCCTGTGGCAGCAGCAGGGGTTTGCCCTAGAGCAGCAGGGCCTATACGAGCGGGCGCTGATGGCCTACAACCAGGCATTGACGATTTCTGCCGACCATCCCTCAACCCTATCGCGCCGGTGCGGCACGCTTAATCAGCTCGAGCGCTACGAAGACGCTTTGGCAGCTTGTGAAGCGGCCCTAGACACAATGCAACCGGAGGCCCCTCACGAGATGGCTTATCGGCTCAACCAGCACAGCGTCGCTTTGCTGGGGCTAGAGCGTTATGAAGCGGCGTTAGCCTCAGCGGAACGGGCGATCGCGGTGGCGGTTGACTATGCCCCCGCCCACAACAGCAGGGCCGTTAGCCTGTGGCGGCTGGATCAGCCTTTCTCGGCTGAAGCTGCAGTTGAGCAAGCTCTCAAGCACTATGCGCTTCAGGTGGAGCAGTTTGAAGATACCTTCTACCGGCCCAGCAGCGATCCGTGGCCGCTCTTCTACCGGGACTACGGACTCGCGTGGTTTAACCAAGGTCAAATTTTGCACTCGCAAAACCGCGAGCCCCACAGCGCTGCCTATGCTTACCACCAGGCCATCGGAATACCAACTCAGAAACAGCCCCGCTCTGCCAACAGCACCTTTTGGTGCATCAATCCCCCCGAAATTTGGCGGGTGGATGATCAGGTGCAGCAGGTTTCCGCCAGACAAACCCTGCCGGTTTTGCCCTACAATCGCCTAACCGACACGCTGCTGAACCTGTCCGCCCTCTACCTCGATTGTGATCCCAGTCGGGCTTATGCTCTTTCAGCGATGATGACCCAGCTAGAACCGGAGTCCTTCATGGCCTGGTATAATTTAGGGCTGGCAGCACTGACTTCAGGACAGATGTCAGAAGCCTACTATGCTTTTAGCATCGCCCATCGCATGGAGCCGGAAAATATTCAGGTATTGATGGGGGCAGCGGCGGCCCTGGCGCAGCAGGGTAAAACCGATGAAGCGATCGCCGCCTACGAGCAGGTGCTTGCCATTGACCCTACCTACCTGCCGGCGGAGGAGCGGCTAAACGCGCTAATCGGCGTTGGGAATGAGGAGACCGGACAGTAGGGCCTAGCGGCTGGGTTGGGATTCTGTCGCTGGGGCAGTTTCGGGTACTGCTTGGGAAGCGATTCTGGGAGCGATCGCCAGCTCATAGGTGCAAAAGGCGGGCTTCACCTGTTCAATCACGCGTCGGATCAGGGCCTCGTCGATTGGGTCGGCGCCCTCTGGGCGCAGCACCACCCGGAAATGAAAGGGCTGCCCGCCCCCGAACGCTGACGGAGGCCTGCCTTCTAGGGCCACACTCTCGCCAAAGCGAGCCTGGCCAAATACGAACGCCTCCTGAGTTGAGTCAGTAATGCTGATGTGCTTTTCCGCCTCCGGCAGGCCATCATCTAGCGGTAGGTCAGTATAAAGATGCAGGTAGTAGCGCAGCCCCCGCCGCGTCCCCCGCCAGCGGTACAGCTCGATGGCGTAGCGAATCAGGCGGCGCTGCTGCTTGAGGCTCCAGCGGGGCTCCATCTCCCAGGCCACCCACTTAGCGAGAAACGGCAGCATGGCGCGGGGGGCCGTTAGCGGGTCGAGGTAAGCCTGCAGCATGGCCAACATTTGTAGGCTGGGGTCAAAGGTCTGCTCAAACAGGCTCAAAAACCGCAGCATGAAGTCTTCGCTTTGAAAAATCTCTGGTAGCAAAGCCATGTAGTCGGAGACTGGCCGTACCTCAAGACGCAGGTATTGATAGCCCGCGAGCCACTGGCCTTGCCCTGATAGATTATGCTCTGATGGAAAATGGGCAAACAGAAAAATTTCACCGCCGTAGTCGAGTTCCAGCGTAGGCTGCTGAGCGAGAGCAGCTTGCGCTTCAAAAAAGTCGTGGGGAACCTGGAGCCGAATTGAGGCATATAGGGACTGGTTGCCGTCGATGGTTCCAGTTTGCCGGTAGTGGGGACGGGCTTCGGAAGTTGGATCGACAGCCCCAGTTTCATTAATTGCGCTGGCTCCCAGTTGCCCCGTTCCGCTAGCTCCACTAACCGTGTTGCTGTTACTAGCGGGCACGCACCATGCCACCGGAAAGTTCCCGGTCATTTCTAAGGACCAATGGATAGGGCGATCGCCACTATTCTCTAACTCGATGGCAATGTCGCTCACCATCCCCGGCGTTAGCCGCAGCACGTTTTGGGCAGCAGAGGGGTCGGAGCGCGATCGCCGAATCCAATCCATGGTCTCGGGAAGCCGCATGGAGACGAGTCGCAGGGGCAGCGTGGGTCGGGTCGCCTGGGTCATTATACCTACCGGAGGAACTGGACGTCGTGGCCTGAATCGAACCGGGCCCCGCGAACGAGGGCGGCCTCGTCCCAGGCGCACAGTAGTCCCAGCGGCCCCGGATTAATAATCGGCTCGGGGCGCTCGCTGCGGAACCAGCCCTGGATGGGATGGCGGCGCAGGGCATAGAGCTGAACATTGCCCACGGACTGAACTTCGGGGATGTCTTGAAGTTGGGCAATAATATCGGAAGCGCTGAGGGAGCGCCCTAGCTCCCAACCTTTGCGGTCGAAGCCGCCGGTCAGCGGGTTGAGGAAGCGGTACAGGGCGGTGCGGATGCGGGTCAAGATTTCAGGCTGCAGGGACGGGCTGCGGTAGCTCGGGTGCAGCAGCACCGCGACCTGGACGCTTACCCCTACGTAGTTCGGCGGCTCTAAGCGCACCTGTACCCCCAGCGGCTTGCGCTCGTCCAGCTCCTCCACAAGGCGATCGCGCAGCCGACTGTCTAGGGCAAATAGGGTATCGGGGTGCATGCCGTAGGGAAAGGTGGAGCGCAGGTCAATCTCGTGCGGCTGCTTCCACTTCGTGAGGTTGGGCACCACCAGCAGTCGCACAATGCCGGGGGTGGTACAGGGCAGGCAGTGGGCCCGGTAGATGGTGGGGTGGGCCTGCTTAGCAACCGTCTCAAAGTCCTCGGGAATCATGGCGGACTTGGCGGTGCGCAGCACCTGGGGTACCCGTAGCACCGCCTCATCTAAGGACTCAGCATCCCTGCCCCCCGTCGCCGCCTGATGGTTAGTGACGGACTTCACATAGGGGATGGCAGTTTTAGGCACCGTCAGGGTGTGGGCCTGCACATTTCCCCGGCTGCCGCCCCCGACCCGATAGGCTGACATATAAATCTCAGCGCCCCGAGGCGGAATTTTGCCGTACTGCCACTCTCGCCGCTGCACCTGTTGGGCGTCGTCCGCCGCAATCAGCAGGGAAGGCGGCTCCATGCGAGTGGAAAAGCTCTGAGTTTCCTTACCCCAGGGCTGTAGTCGGGTGCGCTCTAAAGTCTGGTGCTTCAGCCGCGAGGGCTCATAGATCAGGGGGCCAAACTGCAGTGTGCCGGTGCGCGAATCCAGAGTATAGTGACGCTTATCCGCTTCTTCCCCCTGCAGGTCGCTGATGTCAGATTCGCTGAAGTCTGCCACCTCCTGCCAGCGATCGCCCCCCATGCCGGTAACCTCAGCGGTGATTCCCGGCTCCGCATCCTCGGGCAGCTTCACCACCACGTACTCCCGCTCCGGGTCTCGCTCCAGCACCGGGAACCCTTCGAGCTGGAAGGTCTGCCCCGGCTTGCCGTTGCTGATTCCCAAAAATTCGTTACTCACCGTCAAGCACTCACGGGCATTGACCACACCGCCGATGGCCCTCACCCCAATGCGGTTAATGATGGGGGAATAGCTGTAGCCGCCCTGGGTATTGGGCGCGGTGGGACTGTCCGTGCGTCGGTAGACGCAGCGGATCCAGTGGCCCCGGTACCCGGCAACCAGTTCGGCTTCGGGCCAATCTCGGGCCTGGGGCAGGTGCAAAATCACGTCCGCACCGTCCTCTAGATTCACCCCCTGCTCCTGGAGTTCGTGGAAGCTGAACCCTTTGGTTCTGTCGTCTTGAGGGCTTCTAAGAATGCCAGACCGCCAGCGATCGCCGTCCCACCGTTCCCAAACCAGGGGCGGGTTATTAGGATCGATGCCCGTACTGCCCGCTACCACCCCCCGCATGCTGAGGGCCAATACCGTGCCGGTGATGCTGGTTTCACTGGGGGCAACGCTAGCGGCCTCGGGGGCTGCGCCGCTGCGATGACCATTGCGGTCTGAGAGGCGATCGCCCTCAGTCAGCTCAGGTCCATCGTCGTCACGGGTAGCGGTAGCTAGCACCAGGTAAACACAGTTGCCTGGCTCGCTGGTGGGGAACAGCCGCACATCGCCCAGGGCTCCCCAGTCCGCCGTGCCCCCCACCGGGTTCTCTGGCCCCTCGCTGGCCGGTACCCCCGCCGCCGCTTCCCGGGCAGTGAACAGCCCTCGCAGCACCGGCTGACCCACCACCAGATCATCGTCGGTGGTAAACACCACGGCGGGCTCCGTCTCAGTGCGCAGGGTCGCTACTTCACTACCCTTTGCCACCCGCACAGGCTTTTCCCCACCTGCTACCACCGGGCGCGTCAGGTAAAAGGTGAGCCCAGTTTGAGCAGCAGTGGGGGGGCGCAGCCGGATGCCCAGCAACTCTAAAAAGGCGACGTATTGTAGCCGGGGCACCTGGTTGAACCGCAGCAGCATCTGGTCTACTAGCCAGGCAAACAGCTCGATGAGCGTGATGCCGGGGTCGCTGGGGTTGTGGTTAGTCCACTCCTGGCAGTAGCGGGGAATGCGTAGCTTACACTCCTGCACCAGGTCATTAAAGGCGCGATCGTCTAGGTTAGATTTGGGCAGGTTGGGTAAAAAGTCGAACTCGCGGCGGAAGTCGGTATTGGCCATGGCGATCGCGGCTAGGTCGTGAGTAGTAACTGAAAAAGCAAATAATCCTAGGTCAGGTCGCCCTGCTGAAGGTAGAAGG
>JBHJHJ010000148.1:0-27208 GCA_050330955.1 Elainellaceae cyanobacterium
GAGGCGATCGCCTGGGCCGTGTGGGGTCAGAGCCGGGCAACTTCTGAAGACAACGTGATTCACCTGGGAGAAGTGGAAGCTCGGGTTGACTTCACCTTTCGCTGCCACCAGCAGACCTACCGGATTATGCGGGCTCGCTACCGGCGCCAGGCCAGCTCCCTAGAGTTTCAAATTCAAACCAACAATGGCTTTCGGGTGTTGACCGGACGAGGGCTGCGGGCGACCCAGCAGATTATTCAGCAGCATATTCGATTGGACTACGAGACCTTTATCAATTCGTCCTACCTGCGCCAGGGGCGGGCAGACGAGTTCATGCTCAAGCGGCCCAGCGAGCGCAAGCGAATTCTAGCGGATCTCCTGAAGCTCGATCAGTATGACCAGCTCTCAGAGCGATCGCGGGAGAGGGCTCGCCAGCTGAGGGCAGAGTTGGGGGCTCTAGAGCGAACTGTCGCCCAGCTGGATCTGCAGCTGCAGCAGGGGCAGGCGATCGCCTCACAGCAGGCCCAGATGCAGCAGGATCACGACGCGCTTCAGCAAGTGTATAGCGAGGCGGCACAGCAGGTCCAAACCCTACGGCAGCAGGCCCAGCAGCGAGCCGTTTGGCAGCAAGAACATCAGCTTCGGCGGCAGACGCTGCATCAGCTTGAGGCGGACTGCAGGCGGCTTGAGGTGGAGCGGCAGCACCTCCAGCAGCAGCGACAGGCCCAGCAGGCCATCGTGGAGGATGGGGAGGCGATCGCTGCGGGCTACGCCCGCCGTCAGGCGCTGGCGGAAGAGGATGCGCGCCAGGCAAGGCGTCAGCAGGCTTATCAGGCCGCCCTGCAAGAGCGGCAGACCTTCCTGCAGCAGCAGCAGGACGTGATTCAAGCCCTTAGCGACCGGCAGCACCGCGTCCAGGCGCAAATTGAAGCGGTCATGCAGCAAAATGACGAGCTAGAGCAGGTGCTAAATAAGGCAGACCGCACCGCCGCAGCGGTGGAAAAGCTCACCCAGGCCCGCACTAGGCTCACCGAGCTAGACCAAATGCAGCTCGCGGCGGACCCCCTGCTTCAGCGACGGCAGCAAATCCAGAGCCAGCTTGACCAGCGACGGGTGCGGCTTGCAACTCGCCTGGACGAGCTGCAGCAGGCCCTAGCCCAGACCCAGCAGCAGGCCCAGCAGGCAGACCTGCAGCAGGCCATTCAGCAGACCCAGCAGCAGATTCAGCATCTGCAGCGGCGGCGCGGCTATCAGGAACAGGTGCGGGAGCGGGGGCTGGAGCGACGGCGCTTCATGGACCAGCTCCAGGCGCGGCAGCGGGACATCGAGCAGCAGATGGCGCTGCTGGCGCAAAAGATAGGGTTTCTGGAGGAGCCGGCATCCGCAAAGACCGCATTGATGATTGAGGCAGAGCCGGTGAGCGCCCTTGTAAACGCGTCTCCCAATCAACCTGAAGGTGGGGCAGACCAGTGGGCGGGTATCCCCTGTCCCCTGTGCGATCGCCCCCTAGATGAGCACCACCTTCAGCGGGTGCTTGCCCAATATGACGCTGAGCAGCGCGATTTACAGGCCCAGCTCTGGACTACCCGAGAGCAGCTGGCAGCAGCAGACCGGGAAATCCAGGTGATGCGGCAGGAGTACCGTCAGGTTGAGCATGAGCTGGCGGCCTACGAAGAGGTGATTGAGCACAGCGGGCAGCTCAAGGCCTGCCTTCACAGCGCGGCCCAGGCCCAGGCGCGGCTGGGTGACCTACAGCACGAGCAGCAGCAGCTTCAGCGGCAGCTGCAAACCCAGGCCCACAGCGTGGAGCTGGTGGATGAGCTGCAGGCCATCGACCAGCAATTACAGCAGATCAACTACGACGATCGCTCCCACGCTCTAGCTCGGGGAGAGGTGGACCGCTGGCGCTGGGCAGATGTCAAGCAGGCAGAGCTGCACCAGGCCCGAAAGCGACGGCAGCGTCTGGGGGAGCAGCAGCAAACCCTGACGGCCCAGGCCAATGAGCTAAAGGTGGCCCTTGAAGCCGCCGCCTCGTCCGAGCTGCAGCAGGCCATCGACCAGATTGATCAAACCGTTGCTGCCCTGGCCTACGACGCTGAGCACCACGATGCCGTTCGGCGGCGGTTGGCCCAGGCCCAGTCTCAAGTTCTGCGCTACCAAGCGCTGCAGCAGGCCCGGGCCCAGCTCCCTGAGCTAGAGGTGCGGGAGCGGGCAGCCGCTGCGGCACTGGAGGCCCGGACCCAGGTCTTTCAGGAGACTCAAGGGCAGGTCCAGCGACTTCAGCAGCAGCTTCAGCGATCGCCCGATAGCTCGGAAGCTCTGACTGCTTTAGAGCAAGCGCAGCAGCAGCGCCGTCAGCAGCTCGACACCCAGCTGGCGCAGCTGGGTCAGCTCCAGGCCCAGCTGCAGCAGCAGGTTTGCCTCCAGGCTCAGCGGGATGAAGCAGCGGCCCAACAGAGCAACCATCAGCGTCAGGCTTGGGTCTATGACGAGCTGACCTACGCCTTTGGCAAAAACGGCATCCAGGCCCTGATGATCGAAAACGTTCTGCCCCAGCTTGAGGCCGACGCCAACCGGATTTTAGGGCGGCTGAGCGCCAGCCAGCTCCACCTGCAGTTTGTCACCCAGCGCGCCAGCAAAACCAAGACCCGGGGACAGGCCAAGCTGATTGACACCCTGGATATCCTCATCGCCGATACCCAGGGCACCCGGCCCTACGAAACCTACTCGGGCGGCGAGACGTTCCGGATCAACTTTGCCATTCGGCTGGCCATCGCCCGGCTGCTGGCCCAGCGATCGGGCACGCCGCTGCAGATGCTGATTATTGACGAGGGGTTTGGCACCCAGGACGCGGCAGGCTGCGATCGCCTCATCAGCGCCATCAACGCGATCGCCCCTGACTTCTCCTGCATTCTGGCCGTGACCCACGTCCCCTATTTAAGGGAAGCGTTTCAGGCGCGGATTGAGGTGGTGAAAACGGAGGCGGGCTCTCAGCTTCAGCTTGTCGCGTAGACGGTGGAAGCGCAATCTTGCGGCTAGCGCACCGGCTTCACCCGCATTAGCGGCTGGTCAAACTCTACGGGTTCGCCATTCTCCACCAAAATTTCCACCACCTCACCGCTCACCTCCGCCTCCAGCTCATTCATCAGCTTCATGGCCTCAATGATGCAGATGGTCTGTCCTTTGGTAATGCGATCGCCCACGCTAACGAACGGAGGCTCATCGGGAGCCGGGGCGCGGTAAAAGGTTCCCACCATCGGAGAGGAGACCTCGGCTAGGTCGGACTCCCGCGGCAGCGGCGGAGCGGACTGCGGGACAGGAGCAGTGGCAACTTCGACTGGCTGAGGAGCAGGCGCCACGCTTTCTGCTGCGTGGGCAGAGAGCGCCGCGGCGCCTTTACGCACAACGAGCTCAAAGTCGCCGCTTTTGAGGGTTAGCTCTTCGATATCGGTTTGATTCAGCGCTGCCAGCAGCTCATTCAGCTCAGCAATGTTCAAATTCACAGCTCATTCGTCCAAAGTAACAGTCACCACCCTCTTCGCCGCAGCGGCCTACTCGTAAGCTCTGCTGCTTCCTCCCAAGGTCAGATGGCGTTAATTCTCACGGCCCAGGTAGGAGTCGTTGCGCGTATCAATCTTAATTCGCTCACCTCTAGAGATAAATAGCGGCACCATGACCTGCGCGCCGGTTTCGACGATGGCGGGTTTGGTGCCCCCTGTGGCCGTGTCTCCCTTAACGCCAGGGTCCGTCTCGGTCACTTCTAAAACCACCGAGTTGGGCAGCTCCACTTCAATTACCTGCTCCTGCCAGCGCACGACGTTGACCTCCATCCCCTCGTTGAGGTACTTGACGCGATCGCCAATTTGGTCGGCGGAGAGTCGGCTCTCTTCGTAGGTCTCCATATCCATAAAGACAAACTGGTCCCCCTCTTTATAGGTGTGCTGCATGACGCTCTTGTCGATAATGGCCTGCGGCACCGTCTCGCCAGCCCGGAAGGTCCGCTCGACCACGCTGCCCGTCTGAGCGTTTTTGAGCTTGGTTCGCACGAACGCAGAGCCTTTTCCAGGCTTGACGTGGAGAAATTCTACGACTCGCCAAACTGCGCCATCCAGCTCAATGCTGGTACCGGTACGAAAGTCGTTGCTGGAGATCATGAATCTTTCGGAGGAGTAATCGGCAACTTATTTTACCTCTCTAAGGCACGGTGCTTCACGCTTCACACCAAGGATTTTGAGACGGCGCCGTCGCTGCGCGGATTTCACCCAGCCCCTCGCAACAGGGCAAGCGCAACGAGCCCCCCCTATGGGAAGATAGGAAGCGACATCTCCTAAAGACCTACTGGCGATTTGACCCGACTATTCCCATGGTAGAGACCCTAAAACCCGCTCAGGCTGCTTCTCCAGCAGACGCCAAGCTCTGGCTAAGACACTGTCTCGGCATCGTAATTGGGCTATGCGCAATAATTTTCGGCCCCGGCGCTCCTGCGATCGCCGCCAATGTGACCAGTCTGCAGGCGATTCCGAGCTCTAGCTTATCTCAGCTCATTGCCGCCCTGCCGCCAGGAGACGCCATCACCGACGGCAAGGCGCTGCTGCGCTACGCACTGCCCATTGACAATAAATCCATTCGGGAAGTTCAGCGAGAGCTAGAGGACATCTCGGAGCGGCTGCGGATTCAGGGCACCCGGGCGACGCGGGGGGTCAAGCGCAACGTGAAGCGGGCCGAGAAGGCCCTGCGCCGGCCTGAGCGAATTTTGGCGGATGTACCCGCCGAGAACGAAATCGAAGTCAAGCGGCTGCTGGACCAGGTGCGCACCGGTCTGGCCGATCTCGAAACCTACGCCGATGAGCGGGACAAAGAAGCCGTGTGGATCAAGCGGGCCGAGATGCTGGCTCAAATTAGCCAGATTGAGGAGCTTATGGTCTCGGCATCGACCGCCCGAGTGCCAGAAGAGTACAGCAACCTGCCCCATCTCGACGGACGGGCCACCGTGAAGATGGTGACCGATAAAGGCACCATGCTGATTACCGTGGATGGCTACAACGCGCCGATTACCGCCGGGAACTTCATTGATCTGGTGCAGCGCGGCTTTTATGATGGCTTGCCGGTGGTGCGCGAAGAAGAATTCTACGTGGTGCAGATGGGGGATCCTGAAGGACCTGATGACGGCTTTGTGGACCCCAATACGGGCGAGGTGCGCACCATTCCCATGGAAATTGCCCTCAAAGATGACATGGAGCCGGTGTATGGCATGACCCTGGAGCAGGCCGGGCTTTACCTCGCTGACCCCATTCTGCCGTTTTCGGCCTACGGTACCCTGGCTATGGCGCGCCCCGACAGTGACCCCAACGGGGGCTCATCTCAATTTTTCTTCCTGCGATTTGAGTCAGAGCTGACTCCGGCGGGGATTAACCTGCTGGACGGTCGCTACGCCGTGTTTGGCTACGTGGTTGAGAACGAAGAAGTGCTCGATAAGCTGCGGGTGGGCGATCGCATCCAGTCTATTACGGTGGTGGATGGCGCAGAGCACCTGGTACAGCCCCAGGCCGCTTAGTTCTGTCCCTTAAACCCCAGGCGCGATGCGGGTAGGAGAGCTAGGGGAGCAGGGGCTTCTCCGCCGGCTGCACCAGTTTTGCCCGCCGTCGATGGTGGGCGATGACGCGGCTGTGCTGCTGGTTCCTGAAGGGCAAAATTTAGTGGTGACCACCGACGCCCTGATTGATGGTGTCCACTTTGCCCTGGGCCTTACATCAGACTTGGTCACCATGACCCCGGAAGATGCGGGCTGGCGATCGGTGGCGGCCAACCTCTCAGATTTAGCCGCCATGGGGGCAGAGGTTATGGGGATCACTGTAGGGCTGGGGCTCCCCGCCAGCTTGCCGGTGTCGGTGGTGGAGGGATTTTATCGGGGGATGGTTCAGGGCCTATCGCCCCACGGGGGGGAAATCTTAGGGGGAGACGTACACCGCTCCCCGGTCGTATCGCTGTGCATTACGGCCCTGGGACGGGTGGCCCCGCACCAGGTGATTCGTCGCTCCGGAGCGCAGGTGGGGGACGCCATTGTGGTGACGGGCATGCACGGGCGCTCCCGCGTCGGGTTAGAGCTGCTGCTTAACCCGGACCTGCAGGCGATCGCCCATGGGGACGCCGAACCCTATCTTCAGGCCCACCGCCGCCCCGCTCCGCGTCTAGACGTTGTCTCGCTGCTCCATACGCTCCAGGTGAGTGCGGGAATGGACAGCAGCGACGGCCTAGCCGATGCGGTCTTACAGATTTGCCGCTGCAGCGGCGTCGGCGCCCATCTACGTCAAGCGGCTATCCCCAAACCCAGGGCAAGCTGGCTATCAGACGAACAAGCGCTGCAGTGGGCCCTCTACGGGGGCGAAGACTTTGAGCTGGTGCTTTGCCTCGCGCCCGGTAAAGCCGAGCAGCTCGTTCAGCGGGTGGGCGGGGCAGCTGTGGTGGGTAGCATTGCAGCGGGTGATGACATCTATCTCATCGATGACGAGGGCTGCATTAAACAGCAGCTTACCTTAGCGCAAGGGTTTCAGCATTTTGCCTAGTGTTTTGCTAAGCAGGGCAAGTTTACAGCAACCTGCTCAAAACTGAAGGGCAAATTTACGAAAAGTCTATAGGTTTATATCCTCAGCTCATCGATTAAGCCATCAAAATATCTTATGATGGGAGTAACCCCAAGAGGGTTCTACCCATCGGTATAGGCTCAGATTTCGTGAGGTTACACTTTAAACCCTGTGACGTTTCGGCTTTTTAGCCTTTGTCGCTACTCCAGCTTTGAAGATTAGCGATAGCAACCGCCAATACAGATGGGCTAGCGATATTGACGGGAGCACCTATGATACAGTTTCGGCGTTCTTTTGAAGCTGTGCTAACTGCGATCGCCTTGACAGCGGCAGTTGGTATGCAGCTCACAGCGGAGCATTCGTTCAAGCAAGTTGTGTTTAGTTTAAATGTGTCAGGCTGCGACGAGCAGATAGAAACCTGTTCACCCAAGCTTGCATCGGCCTGGCAGTTCTTTAATCCGTTCTAGGCTGATTCATTGAGCTTGATTAAGGGTTCTTAGCGTAATCTAGACAGGCTTTTAGACCTAGGGACTTTTTTATAAAAGCGATTTTTTGGGCGGTATTGGCGCTAAAACCTGTGTCAATACCGCCCTTTTTGTTAGGAATGATTTGTGGCAGGGTCTCTCCAGGAATGTGTCCGCTGCAGAAATGCTCGCGCCTCCGGACAGGCTAAGACCTGTCCTTGCTGCGTTAGCACAAAATGCTGCTCAGGGTAATAGCCCGCGATCGCCAATTTGATCACAACAACACCGACTTCAGATGGGGTTAAAATTCGCTTCATATCAAGGATCCTGAATTACTTCCGTGATGACGGGATGCATTAAGGGCACGGTCAGGGCGCAGGGCAAACGGCTGTCTTGATGGGGCTAACAACACCTGAGAATTTATGCCCATGGATCTTGCTTCAATCTGTCCGCAACCCTTTCCGTTAAGGTCGCCGATAAGTATATACGTGCGGAGCGAAGCAAGCGCTGCTTTTGCTGTGGGAGCAATACTTTCAACTGTAAAAGACTTACTCCATGCTAGCCAAGTTTCCACTATTGCTTGGGCCAGCACGGCATCTTCATAAAGGCTTGAATTATTGCGGTGGCGGTTGGCCTCCTACCTATGATGAGTCTATGTCAAATTAGGACTCGGCGTATACCGTTTACTATAGGAAAGAGGTGCGCAACGAAGCTTTACGCTAGCGCCGTTGCTTAGAGAAATTGCGATGGATCGCTCCTCTCATAGCTCACTTAAGACTGCTGTAGGTTCATTCACCTCATGCCCCTTTTTTAGAATGGCTTCATTCCTGCAAACCCCCCATAGCGGCTACCACTGGAGCAGTGGAGGCGATCGCTTCTTTGAAGGTTGGTATTACCGCATTACTCTGCCGGATATGGGGCAAACCTTTGCCTTCATGTACTCCATCGAAGATCCCTCCGGGGATCAGGTCTGCAGTGGCGGTGCCGCCCAAATTTTAGGCCCCGATGATGAATACTTATGCCGAACATTTCCGAATGTGGACGGTTTTTGGGGGGCGTCATCGCAGCTGGCATTGGGTCACTGGGATCGCGCGGCTTGCCGTAATCCTGCTCTGGGATCGCCGCGCCTTCTTGATCCCCGACAATTTGACCAAATAGAAGAGGGCTATCAGGCCACTGCCACATGGCACCAGGGGCGACTCAGTGATCCCGGTGGTAACGGCTCAGCCCAGTGGCAATATTCCATTGAGCCGGTCTACGGCTGGGGCGATCGCCGCGGTCCTCAGCAGTCGACGGCAGGATGGCTATCACAATTTCAGATCTTCGAGCCGGGTTGGCAAATCTTGATGGCCCACGGCCTAGCAACAGGGTGGATCAACTGGCGAGGAGAGCGCTACGAGTTCTCCGGCGCCCCGGCCTATATGGAGAAAAACTGGGGCGGCGCTTTTCCGCAGAAGTGGTTCTGGGTGAACTGCAACAGCTTTGACGTGGCCGACCTTGCCCTCACGGCGGGAGGCGGGCGGCGAAGCGTGCTCTGGTGGATTGAAGCCGTTGCAATGGTGGGAATTCACCACGGCGATCGCTTCTACGAGTTCGCCCCCTGGAATGCCGAAGTCCACTGGAAGATTCATCCCTGGGGCTCGTGGCAGATATGGGCCGAAAGCCCTACACACCGAGTTGAAATTACCGCCACCACCGACCGCCCAGGTACCCCGCTTCGTGCTCCGACCCTCGATGGCCTCGTGTATTGCTGCCGCGATACAATGCAGGGCCAAGTTCACCTGAAATTGACCCGCCGCGACGGAACGTCTGTGGTAGAGGCAAAGAGCGCTACCGGTGGCCTAGAGGTTGGCGGCGGCGTTTGGGAGTCAACCTGGCAGTCCGTTTAGAACGGAGCATTTGAGATTGCTATATTATGGTTGTGGTCTGGATAAAAATTGCCAGATGCTCTGGGGCTGTGGCTCAGCTGGATAGAGCAAGCGCCTCCTAAGCGCTAGGTCGCGCGTTCGAATCGCGCCAGTCCCGTTTGCAACCATTTGTATTGTGGTAATGGCCTTCATTGATAATGGTCTTGCGATAAGGGAGTGAGAACTGATGAGTGATTTCGCTAGACAGTTTATTCAAGAGAATTTACCGTCCGCTGGTGACGAGCTGCATGAACCTGCCGGCAGCTATCTCGATTTTATTGAGGCAGTGAGAGCGTTGGGATTGAAGTATGATGCCGAAGATAAGGAAGACCGGACCTATCTGACGATCTATAATCAAGAGGATGAGGGTCAGCACTTAAGGCTTGTTTTCGGATAAGTTGCACTGGTCCCTGAAGTCGCCCAACGGTATGGCAATGGTAGTTCTAAATCATTTGTAAGACTCGGGGCGGACCTAGCCCATTTCCACGCTCATGTCTTACAAGAGGTTGAGCATCGCTGTTTCGGTGACGTTTTAGATTACAGGAATGGGCCTAGTCAGTAGGTTCAGGCTGCAGGCTGCGCTGAACAGCCTTCCGTTTTGATGACGTTTCGCGCCATACTGAGATTATCCCTACTATCTCATCCATACCTGCCGATCTCCCCAGTCAGGCGCCATCATGATTGACATTATTATCGTATTAGCATTCGTATTCGCGGGCGCCGGCATCGGCTATTACAGCGTCGATCTGCTGCCGAGCGAGTCCCTAGCTCAGGTGAGCAGCATTGAGGGGCTGAGCACCGTTTTAGCAGCCTTTGGTGCCCTCATTGGCACGGGCGTAGGTCTCACGGCGCAGACCGCCTACCATAGACTCCAGCGCGGGCTGCGCAATATGCCCGTAGACATGCTGCTGAGCCGGGCAGTGGGGCTAATTTTGGGGCTGCTAGTGGCCAACCTCTTGCTGGCCCCCCTATTTTTATTGCCCATTCCCGAAGACTTTGTGTTCATCAAGCCTTTGACGGCGATCGTGGGCAGCGTCATGTTTTCTGTTTCCGGCGTTAGCCTAGCTGACATCCACGGGCGGACCTTGCTGCGCTTGATTAATCCCAACAGTGTCGAAACCTTGCTGGTGGCGGAAGGAACTTTAAAGGCATCATCCGCCAAAATTCTTGATACCAGCAGCATTATCGACGGACGCGTCAACGACTTGCTGACTACAGGATTTTTAGAGGGACAGCTTTTGGTTCCCCAGTTCGTGCTCCAGGAGCTGCAGCAGGTGGCAGATGCATCGAACGACCAAAAGCGCGTCCGCGGGCGCCGGGGGCTGGACGTACTGCAGCAGATGCAGGCGAGCTACCCCGATCGCATTTCAATTCATCCCGCAGACTATGAAGATATTCCTACGGTGGACGCGAAGCTGGTGCGTCTAGGGCAGGAAATCAATGGGATGCTCCTGACTACGGACTACAACCTCAACAAGGTCGCTAGCCTGCAGCAGGTGTCTGTGCTCAACATCAATGATCTGGCACAGTCGCTTCGGCCTAACTACCTCCCCGGCGATAGCCTCAGCCTCAGGATTCTCAAGCAAGGCAAAGAGCCAGCCCAGGGGGTGGGCTACCTCGACGACGGCACCATGGTTGTGGTGGATGAAGGGAGCGCCTATCTGGGAAATGACCTCTCGGTGGTGGTCACCGGAGCGCTGCAGACTTCTGCCGGACGCATGATCTTTGCCAAGCCGGAGCCCGTGACTGCCTAGTGTAGAGCGCATCTGGCGTAGGGCGCATTTAGGCATGGGGCGCATCCGCAGCCGGCAGAAGTGCTGCAGCGCCTGCTTCCAGAGCGCTAGCGTATTGTTCCGCGTCCGCATAGAGGACGCTGTGACAGGGGAACTAACCCCCTGGCTGTTTTTGTGCGATCGCTGTGTACCGACGGCTCAGCAATCTCCAGGCTATGTCTATGGGGGCACCTGGAAAGCTAAGAAGGCCCGCTAGCCGCCAGCTGCGCTGCCGCGAATTTGGTCGATGACGGTTTCCACCAGCTTGATACCGCCCACAAAGTAGGCCGTGACCAGGGCTGTCGAAACAATCCCCGCGATGACGCATACGGTAAGCCCAGCAATACCGACTAGGCCGTCATCTTCAATCAGGCTGAAGCCGGTAATGAAGACCCCAATGGCCGGAAAGGTGTTTGTCAGGGGCAGCGGGATCATCATGGAAACCCCCATGAGGGCGATCGCGCACCCCAGTATGGCTCGTCCTGCTGGACTGGTGCAGAGATAGACCATTCTCGGACGCGATAGCGCTTCTAGCCGCTTCAGCCAGGGAAGTCCTGCCGACAGAATGCGCTGGGTTTGCTTGAGGCTAATCGATCGCTGACGCAGGCTGCGGGGGAACCAGGGCTCTGGGCGACCCAGGGCAAGCTGCAGGGCCAGCAGCACAATTAGAATCCCAAAGGGAATCGAATAACCAGGAGCGGGAACAGGCAGCGCTGAAGGAAGTGCCAGCAGCACCAGCAAAAATCCAAAGGTGCGTTCCCCTGCTAACTCCAAAATGTGATCAAGCCGAATTTGGTCTGTTGGCGGCTCTTCAAAAAAATAGTGCTGTAGATCGGCGGAAAATCTTGCCACGGGTGCTCCTCGTCTCGCTAGATATCGCACGCAGTGCAAAGGACCGCACTGCTGTCCTCTATCATGGCGCAGCCGAAAGCGTTTCTCGTTAAGTTTCGGTAACGCTGATGGGGAAAACTTACGGTGTTCTTTAAAGCTGTAGCTTGAGCCAGTCGGGCGACGGTCTAGCCCAACCGCTCCAGCGCCTCATCAGCCGCGACTTTGATGTGTTGCCGCTGCTCGTTGTCGTAGTTCCACTGCGTTAGAAATGCCTCGTATCCCCTATCTGTGACGTGATTTGAGGCCTGGGCCTCATCCGTCGCAGCGGCGCTGTCCCTCAGCTGCGTCAGAGCCTGCCTTAAAGTCGGCATTTTGAGGACTTCAATCAGGTCAAGCGATCGCGATTGGACCAGGCTTGACTGCCGTGCCATTTCGCTATTGTTTTGACGATTGTGGGTCAGCACCATCGCTGTGGACATCGCCAGGTTTTTGGTGAGCAAATCTACGGTTTGCTCAGGAGCCAGCTTGAGCCCGGAGATGACGCCAGGATGGGGGGGAGAAGCAGGCGCTGGCTCTCCCGTAAGATAGGCGACGAAAAATCCCCGGGCTCCGGCCTTAGTCTGCACGAGGGCAGCAATGGCCTGGGCGATCGCCGCCTCGTCTCCTGCTTCCAAGTGATCATCCTTCTCAGAAACGCCAACATGGTCGAGAAGTTGACGGGTCAGCGCGATCGCGTCGCTGAACGAAACGTTGTCAGGAATGGTAGGAATCTGGGACACAGCAGGTTGTGCTACCGGTGATGGCTTGTCGTTCGGAAGTTTCCCGCAGATAGGGGCTGCCTTTGGGGCAGAAATGAGGCTGAATTTCTAGGATGGTGGGATGCGATCCGCTGGGAACCAGGGGTGAGCGATTCATACTCTGAGTTTACCTGAGCGATGTCGGTCTGAACCACAATCCACTCCCCCGTTCTAGGATCGCGATAGGTCGTGAATGGATTAGGCTTAAGGTAACGTTGGGGTGATCGAAACATAATGCACTCCTCTTCTAACTAGAAAACACCCTGGTCTTTGGGCTAGCTACGCACCGCACGACCATTTCACTGATAACTGACTCCCTCTAAACGGCTGTGTAATGCCCAAAGACCTCCACAAGACATTGAGAGACAAAGCACTTATACAGATTAATGCATATTTCCGTGCGATTTAGTCTGCCGCAATACTGACTTCAATCAATTTGCCCGCTTATGCGGGCTGATTCACCAGCCCCAAGCAACTGATGCGCCGCATTAACTTTCACCAAAGTTTGCTCATTGAGAAATACCGCTCTGGTCAATATACATATGGCCTTCAACCGGCATGTGGCGCATTAGAGATTCGCTTTGAGTGATGAAGATCACTTAAGAGTCTAGGCTGATCTGAAAAGGTGAGAAGAGATTCAGTGGTCAGTTTTACTATTTTGGAACAATTGGCTGCAGGATAGAGCATATTCAATAGAGCGGCCCATCAGGGCCTGCGCGCCCCTCTGAATGAATAAAGGGGCTGTATTGGGGCATGCCCACGAGTGTCGTTAATTTGCTGCAAAATTAACGCTGCGGATTGCTAGATTTAGGCTATTCTTGATTACACTCCATTAAGGTTTTAGTAACCACGCTCAGCCTTTCTATCCGCTGAGCAATTTTGCTAATTGACTCGTTTTGTTTAAAGCATTACCTGAAGCGTAGGTTGCACCCTGTAATTTCTATATGCCGTGGCAGCTTGATGAGAGTAGTTGAAGACCTAAGGCATCAGTGGCAAGTTCGCCTGCAGACCGAGCTGCCGGGGCAGCCACGCAGCCACTACGACAGCATCATTGACTGGCTACTGGGAGAAACGGCAGATCAGCTTGAGGACGCATCGGATGACTATCTTCAGGTGCAGCGGCAGGCCATGGACTACCGCTATCGAATTTTGTGCAAGCGATACCTTAATGTTCCCCAAAGCAGAGCTTACCAACAGCTTATTGGTCGCCTTAGCAGCCTGTTTGTTGTACGCAGTAAGGTGCGTACCTGGATTGCCCTATCTCGAGATCGCCGCAGTAGCGTAGCGGAGGTGCTGCAGGAAATCATTCAGGAGATGATCCAAAGCGATCGCCATATCCAGAGTCAGCTTCGCTTTATTGCGCGATGTACAACCGATAAGCGGCTGCGCAATGCGCTAATCTTGACCAGTGTTGAAGAGTACTGTCTGCGCCCGATTCGAAATCAGCCGCTGCTAGTGTATCGATTCGTCAATTATCTACGGCGCTCCCAGCGCGGCGGAATGACCCAGGTGCCAAGCCAAGAAATAATTCGGCTCATTTCTGAAGAGCAGACCCTCACCGATAGCGAAAGCCCCATTAGTCTACTAGACGACGAAGCCCTCGCCCAGTATCAAGATGCTAAATTTTGGCAGGAGCAGCAGACTCTCCGCTACAGCGTCAAGCAGGAGTTTATGGCTTACCTTTCCCAAGCGCTGGGAGATGAGGCTGTGGAATGGCTCCAGCTCCACCTCCAAGGACATACCCAAGAGGCGATCGCCCAGCAGATGGCGCTGCCCATTAAACAGGTCTACCGCCTGCGGGAGAAAATTGCTTACCACGCAGTGCGGGTTTTTTGCACAAAGCGAAAGTCTGAGCTAGTCACCACATGGCTAGGGACCTCACTCACCGAGCACAGTTTTGGGCTATCACCTGACCAATGGCGTCAGTTCTGGGACGGGCTGACCGCAGACCAGCGTCTTCTGGTAGCAGACCTTAAGGCCGGGAAATCATTTGATGCCATCGCTGATCGACTCAGCCTGACCACGGCCCAGCTTATGAGCGAGTGGAACAAGCTCTACCTTGCTGCTCAACAAATTCGGACGAAAGACTGATGCTGCTGGCATATTTTGCTGGGCGACAGGCGCAGTAGCGCCAAAGTTCTACTGAAATGATGTGTTAGCCTTTGCATATTGAGGCTTGGATAACTGATTACTGGGGGCCGAACCTGAGGCTATGGACTACCAGCAGCTAACGGAGCGTCTCTGTTCGGAGATTCCCGACAAGGAGATGGCTGAACGCGTCAGCGTTGAACAAATGTTCACGCTGATTGAGAGCGTGCTCCCAGTTGAAATATGTCTTCACCATCAAATTCTTCCCCTGTTCTTAGAGGGGCGTCATCTGCACTTAGGCATGGTGTATGTGGCCGACAATGTTGCCTTTGAATACGCCAGGCGCATCATTGCCTACCTCAATTACTCCCTAATAAAGCAGGTTATTCCCTCTAAGGCTCTACAGACCGCACTATCCGCTTATCTAAAGCATCACGCTGGCGATGCTGAGAAGCGAGGTTTAGAGCGGTTAACCGCTCAATCGAGCTCTACATCTCGCGAGTCGCCAAGGCCGACAAGGGTAAAAGTCGAAGCTCGTGCGACTGCGGCAGAAGAACCGCCGGCACCCGCACAGCCCAAGCCCACACCGGCCTCTGCTTCTAGACTTGCTTCCCCACCGATTCAGGCTCCTGGTCTAAGCCGCCGCGATCGCAAGCCTAAAGTTATCCCTGGAGCCGCACACCCCAGAGATAGACGTCAAGACTCGCATAAAGCTCAGCAGGCACCAGATCCCAGATTAGAGCGAGAGACCTACATCGTAGACCGACCCGAGACCCTAGATGAAGCGTATCTGCCTCCCGAAATTCAGCTTGAGAGTAAGTCCCTCCGCCCAGCAGCGTTATCTGAACGCTCGGTCCAAACCACGCCCGTTCAATCCAAATCACCTACATCTGAATCATTCGATAGACCACCGCAAGGCAGATTCGGGCAGCTCCCTACGCTGTCACTTGATATTCGCCATCCCGAATTACCATTTGAGCGATTGACTGAACTATCTCCCAAACATCTGCTGCCTGAGCTCTTAGCCCGAGTCCTGGTAGGCAATATTAGCCGCCTCTATTTTGAGCATCAGCGCGATCGGGGACGAATTTTGTGGAGCGATGATGGGGTGCTGCGCTCTGCGATCGATCCAATCGACAAGGACAAGCTTGAGGGTGTGCTGCAAGAGCTGAGGCAAATCATGCAGACTCGGATGACGGCGCTACAAAACCACAACGATGCCGAACTAGAGTTCGCCTACGGTGAAGCGACCGTGCTTCTGCGCTTTCGGGCCACGGACGGTGAGCATGGTGAAAATGCGATGCTACAGATCCTACAGGGTGCGACGCTCAAGTTTTACCGAAGGCAGCAGATTGTTCGCCTGGGACAAGATGCGATCGACGCCGCTAAACAGGTGCAGAGCCGAGTTAGTGAATTAAAGAGCAGAATGGCCAAGTTACCCGATAGCGCCGATGGCCAATTTGAGGTCCTCGGCGATCTCTGTCGAATTTTGCGCAGCCTCGAGCAGCAGGTTTCCATGCTTCAGCGGCCCGATCCCAATTCCTAAGCCGAGGGCGACTAATCCACTCAACCGTCCGCAGCGCATCATCCGCGCGAGGGAACGTGCTGAAGCGCCAGCATAGGCCGACTAGACCATGGCCGGGGATAGCGGCCAACGACCCACGGCTTTACCAACTACAGCGAGCCGCTCCACAAGATGGGAGAACTGTTCAGGAGTCAAGGACTGAGCCCCATCCGACAGCGCTTTGGGAGGATTAGGGTGTACCTCAATCATCAGAGAATCGGCGCCGATAGCCACGGCAGCGGTGGCCATATCTGGCACATAGTTGGCCCAGCCAGTGCCGTGGCTGGGGTCAATCATGATGGGTAGGTGGGTAAGCGATCGCAATACGGGCACGACAGACAGGTCTAAGGTGTTTCGGGTATAGGTGCGGTCAAACGTTCGAATACCCCGTTCGCAGAGAATGACGTTGGGGTTACCTGCCGCCAGAATATATTCAGAGGCCATCAGCCACTCGTTAATGGTGGCCGACATACCCCGCTTCAATAGCACGGGCTTATCTTGCCCACCCACCTTTTTAAGCAGGGCAAAGTTTTGCATGTTGCGCGCCCCCACCTGAAGGACATCAGCTACGCTAGAAATCTTTTCTACGTCGGCAGTGTCCATTACCTCGGTGATGATGCCCAATCCACTGGCCTCTCGGGCGGCTGCAAGCAGATCTAGGGCGCTTTCGCCGTGACCTTGGAATGAATAGGGGGAGGTGCGGGGCTTATAGGCCCCCCCCCTTAAGAACTGGGCGCCGGCAGCCTTGACCCGCTGTGCTGTCTCCACAATCATGGCTTCATTTTCCACAGAGCAGGGACCGGCCACTAGCACGAGGGGCTGGTTCTCGCCAAACGCAACGGTGCCACTGGGCGTATTAACCAAAATATCGCTCGCTTCGCCGTGGCGGTACTCGCGGCTGGCTCGCTTAAACGGCTTCTCCACCCGCAGCACTTGCTCGATCCAGTCGCTGAGATCCTGGAGCTGCAGCGGATCGAGGTCGACAGTATCGCCTACCAAACCGATGACGGTTTTGTGCTTGCCGACAATCTTCTCAGGCGTCAGTCCCTGGGACTGAAACTCATCAGCAAGGCGCTCAACCTCCGCCTCAGGAGCTCCGACCTTCATCACTATAATCATGACGTTTTCTCCTCGCGCCTTTTGCTCGTGCTCTACCTGCTACATTCTACGAATTTCTAGACTGCTTCGCGTCTTGCCAAGAGCCGCGCATGCGTCCAAAATTCAGGCGAAACTCCTTCCAGCCCAGCAGGCTGCCGGGCACATCGGTTTCTTCCCAAGAGGCAGAGAGTGCGCCGTAGCTCAACCCCAAAACGCTGAGGCCAAAGAAGCCCAGGCTAACCAGCAGGACAGCAACCGTTGGCAGACGGAATAAGTCGTGGCTGACAATGTAGTAACTGGTAAAGAAGGTCGCTACCCCCAACAGCATTGGCGTCCCGGCCAGGAGCACCATGCGTTTTACCATGCGCTGACTGACCGCTTCAGGGATACCGCTGCCTTTACTGCGGCGACTGTCTTGGACTTGACGCGCGGTCTTCACAGTCCTCAGCTTTTCCTTAGCGGCCTGTACCTTGGCAGCCTTGACATCGACGCGCTTGCCGCTGGCCTTTGCCTCATTGCTGGCCCTCAGAGATGCACCATCGTCTACCCCGCTCCTGCTTGTCTTGGCAGAGGGATTGGCGCTCGCGGAGGCTTTAGATTTTTTCTGAGAGCGCCGAGGCTCAAAAGGCAGACGCTCTTTTGAATCAGAGGATTTGAACCGTTTGTCAGAATCTAGCGGACTAGCCATGGGTAAATCGCACCAGGTATTCCTGCACTGCGTAAAGACAAAAAATTATCTTGCGAGGCGCGCGCCGTCTACAGCGACGCTTCTAGCCGCGAATGCCCAAACGCTTGATTAGGTCGCGGTAGCGCTGCTGGTCTTGCTTGAGAATGTAGCTCAGCAGTCGCTTGCGTTGACCAATCATCTTCAGCAAGCCCCGGCGGGAGGAAAAGTCTTTTTTGTTGCTTTTGAGATGGGTGCTCAGGAGGTTGATTCGCTCTGTGAGCATCGCCACTTGAACATCAGCGGATCCTGTATCGGTCTCGTGAATCTGATATTCGTTGATCAGTTCCTGCTTTTTTTCTTGAACGAGTGCCATAGATTTGAGCTAATTTCTTGCGCTGGGTCGTATGAAGTCTACGTGAAATTCGTCTACTGGGATCAAGATTTATAGTTGAATCCAGTCCTATGGAGGCCAACTATATGGGATCCAGTTCACTATTGTATACTGTAAGCGCCTGGTCGGCCATAGTAGCGTAGCTTTTTGCTACTGGCTTAGCCAAGCGATCGCCTCCCGAATCCAGTCTCCAGCGTCGGCAGTTTTGGAGAGCGCAGTAGACTGGCCCACCGCCTGAAGAGCGCGGGCAATCTCACCCGGTGAATAGCCCAGGGCTAGGAGCGTCATTTCCACATCTTCCTGTACCGAGGCCACGGGGGCGGCGTCGGGGACGGAGACAATGCCCGCCTGCTCGCGCCACTGGGCCAGCTTCGTCTTGAGCTCTAGGGAGATGCGCTCAGCGGTTTTGGGGCCTACCCCTGGTGTCTTGGCCAGCAGCCGCGTTTTACCGCCAACGATCGCCTGCACCAGGTCTGTAAGGGCAAAAGTATCTAGCAGCGCCACCGCAAGTTGGGGACCAATGCCGCTGACGGCGACCAGCTGACGAAATAGATCCCGCTGGGCGGCGGAGCTGAAGCCGTAGAGCAAGATCTGATCTTCCCGCACCTGCTGGTGCGTATAAATTTGAGTTTCTTCCCCCAGCTCAGGCAAATCTTTCACCATGCAGGGCAAAATTTGCAGCTCGTAGCCGATGCGGTTCACCTCTAGTACCAGAAGCACGCGTCCGCTGCCGATTTTCTGGATGCCGATGAGGGTTCCCCGCAGGTAGCTGAGCATGGATAGTTAACGGTGAGGACTACTCTAAAAAGCCAAAGTGCTTGAGGCCTTCTAGAATACCGCCCGCGCAGTGGGCCTGGGCCAAGTAAATCTCTGAAGAGCCCTCGCGCTGGTGCCACTCCCGCAGCTCGTCCCGGGCGTTGCCAACGATGATCCCCTTGGCGTTTGCCGCCTTAAACATAGCCAGATCGTTGCCAGAGTCGCCGCACACCACCGTGCTCTCCTGAGGCATGCCGAGGCGCTGCTGCAAGAAAGCCACCGCAGCGCCTTTGTTGCCGCGCTTGGGCAGAATGTCGAGGTCTTTTCGGCTGCTATAAACCAGCTGAATCTCTACCCCCTTTTCGGTTAGGGCCTGATTGAGGCGGGGTAGCAGCTGGTCTGCGATCGCCCCGTCCAAAAAGTAGCTGACCTTGTGGGGCGTCTGTTCCGAGTCTGGCTGGGGCACCAAATCAGAAAAGTGGGCAGCTGTAGCCACGATACCGTCTCGATCCCAGCCCTCAGATAATATGTTGGCCCACTCGGCATCCGGCGCCTCGCTCGCGCCGGGATAAACTAGCGTCCCTACGGCCAGCACGGTGTAATCGGGGTCGAGCATGTCCTGCTCTTGCCGCAGTTCCCGGTACAGCGTCGGCGATCGTCCGGTGGAATAGACGATTAGCGTACCGTGCTGCTCCCGGTGCTGGGAGAGCTGCTGATTTAGCGCTGCAAGCGCCGATTTATCACCCACAAGCGTGTTGTCGAGATCGGTGATGAACATGAACTTAGACATCGGCTTACCCTCCTTCATCCCATAAAAGTTTATGGGATGAAGGCGCACTTGTGGGGGACAAGACTAGATGCTGTAGTCGCGCCATACGCCAATGAGACGGCCCTGAACGGACACCTGATCGGCTGGCTTTTTAATCGGGTCGTAATTGGGATTGGCAGGTGCCAAGGTGATTTCCATGCGATTGCGGTAAAAGTATTTGAGGGTGTTGCCCTCGCCATCTACCCTCGCCGCGACAATGGTGCCGTTCTTGAGCCGATCAGCCTCAATAACGGGCCGCATAATAACGATGTCGCCAGGGGCAATCATGGCGTCGATCATGCTGTCGCCGTTCACCCGTAGGGCGTAGTCTTTAGGGCGAAGCTGAATGCCGGAGAGGTCTAGGCGCTCCTCCGTATCAGTACAAGGTTCAATCAGCCCACCTGCAGCGATTTCCCCGTAGATGGGGAGGCCATTGTGGACAGATTCGGCCAGACGGATAGTGCGAGCGCGACCTTCAGTCCAATCGATATAACCTTTGGTTCGCAGGTGGTCTAGCCGACTTTGGATAGGCGCGGGGGATTTGAGCCCCATGGCGCGCATCATCTGGCGGATAGAGGGGGAATGCTGATTTTCTCGGATGTAAATAACGAGCCAGTCGTAGAGCTCTTGTTGCGCGGGAGTGAGAGGTTCCATATGGTTTGCCTATTCTGCTACCTCAGAACAGTTGTACCACCTTGACGGCGCACTGTCTAGCTCTTTTGAGATAGGTTTATAGAATTTTGATCGGCGCTACCCTTTTGACGCATTTCCGGCGACGCGTTCGGCGATATGTTCGGCGCGAAACTGGGCTTTTTAGCAATTGAGCTTTAAGCCGGCTGTTGTGTAGGCTTTTTGAAAACGTCAAGCGAGCCCCTCATCCGGATACGAGCTCGCTCAGGTTGCTTAATTAAGTAGAACCATGTGAATAGTTAGAAAATGATACCAGAGCTGAGGGGTAATAGGCCGCACAATAAAGTGAGCCCCTAGCGCAACCAAACCTCCAGAAAAATTGGTATCGAGGATAATAGAACAAGGTAAGCGGATAAGTCCATGACGCATAACCATGACGCCGAGCTTCTAGAGCATCTGCTGAAATATTACAGCTTCGAGCTAAATCAGATTACTGCTGAGCAATGCGTGGCCCAGTGGCGCGATCGCTATCCGGAAACGTGGCTGCGCTCGGCGGTCGTGGAGGCGCTTTATCAAGGGCGCTACAAAGCCGTATCCGTGACGCAAATCTTGGATATGTGGCAGCGCCGGGGGCAGAGCCTATGCCACTACAACGGTGAGTTTGAGCGCATGATCTGCAGTAAGTTTTTGGCGCGAAGCTTTTCTGGAGTGACAAGTAGGGCAGCGAGCGTCGAGGCTAAAACTGCTGACCCAGCCCTTGCCCCAGATAGCCAACCCCAATCAAACCCCTACCTCAACGGCGAAACTGCTTCCATGGAGACTGCCGATGAGAGCCCATTTAGTCTGACTGAAGACGCGACCCTCAGCCCTCCCCAGTCCGCCCATGAGACGCAGCCTAATGCCGCTTCTAGGTCCGCCACCTTTGATTCAGCAGACCCAGACGTTTCGCTGCTAGAGGAGGAGTTTTTGGAGGTATTTGCCGCACAGACTGATAGCGGTTCCCACGCCATCGCCCCATTTAAGCCCAGCGCCGAAGTTCCTATGGCGGCGATGCGCTTCAGCCACGAACCTACAGGCCGAGGTCAGCCCGATGTCCCTGAGGAAGTGACGCCTGTGGCCAGGGCGGCTAGCATCCACGGATTTACCCCCACTGCGGTGACCTCAGATCTCTATGGAAAACTGAAAGCGGCACTCGATCGGGTTGTGTCGTCACCTACAGACAAGACCTAGCCCCTAAAAACTCTTGGACTGCCGGGACGAAGTTCCGATTCTCATGGCTGGGGCGGCTGAGCTTGATTAGGGCAAAGCGCTGCAGCGGCGATAGGCTAGCCCACTGGGCCAAGCTCAGGTGCTGCTGGGTCTCCGCGAGCTTTTCTTTGACATGCTGAGGAATTGTACCAGCGTCAAGCCAAGGGGGATGGGAATCGACGGGCAGTGTACCCGCAGGTGAACCGGTATGGGCCACGACGCGCGCCTGCAGGTAGTCTCGATAGGCGATCGCCTCCTCTGAGCTATTGCAGGGGAGATCCACGAGCCGCTGACGCTCCTCGGTGGTGAAGGTGTTCCAGTGGACTAGCTTGAGCTTCACGCCGCAGGTGTCCAGGTTGTAGCGCACCTGCATGGGGATGCAGCGCAGGGCGTCTACAAAGTCGGTTTCGAACTGGAAGAATGTCATGGACCTATCGTACAAGCAGACCCGCCCGCTGCCTATCCTCCCCGCGACTTGTCGCGGTCTCTGGGGAGAGCGGGGTGACCCTCACAGCGCAGGCTTTCAGCTCGGGCTGCAGTGAAATGGGACAGACTTCGGGGTGGGTGAGAGCGTTCGCTTCAGCGTCGTCGGCCCAGAGAAAACCCCAGTGCATGGGCACAAACAGGGTGCCGGGGGCGATCGCTTTAGTCACCTTTGCCTTCAGCCGCGTCAGGCCGCGCTGCGATCTCACCTCCACCATCTGGCCATTCTCGACGGTGAGCCGCTGGGCGTCGCGGGGGTGAATTTCTAGGAAGGGTTCGGGGTGCATGTTAGCGGTCTTCACAATGCGACCCGTGCGAGTTTGGGTGTGCCAGTGGCCGTAGAGCCGTCCGGTGGTCAGCACCATTGGATACTCGGGGGTGGGGGGCTCGGCAAGCCCGTTGGCGTGGAAGGCGCTGAACCGAGCCCGGCCATCGGGGGTGTGGAAGCGGAAGTCGGTATAGAGCCGCTTCGCGTGGGGTTCGGTCGGCTGGATGCCGCCAGGCGCCTCAGCCGGACAGGGCCACTGCATCGGCCCTTCGCGCTGCAGCCGCTCGTGGCTGAGGGCGGTCATGTCACAGGGGCGCCCTTCCGTAAGCTGCACGAACTCGTTGTAGACCTGGGCTGAGTTCTCAAAGGCGAACTGAGCCTCGAACCCCAGCCGTCGCCCTACCTCCGCGAAGATTTCCCAGTCGGGGCGGGCCACGCCAGGGGCAGGCCGGAATGCGGGACAAAGGGTTACCACCCGCTCTGAATTGGTCATGGCCCCTGTCTTCTCGCTCCACTGGCTCGCCGGCAGCAGCAGGTGGGCGTAGTGGGCAGTCTCAGTGGGATAGTAGGCGTCCTGGCAAACGGTGAAGGGGGATTTCATCAGGGCGGCCTTGGTGCGTTCTAGGTCTGGCATGCTTACCGCCGGGTTCGTGGCCGCCACCCAAAACACCCCGACTTTATTCTGCTCCAGGGCACGAATCATGTCCCAAGCGGCCAGCCCCGGCTGCGGAGAAATCTGCCCCTCCGGCAGGGCCCAAAGCTGCTCCACCTGGCGGCGGTGCTCAGGATTCTTTACCAGGCGGTATCCTGGCAAAATGTGGGCCAGTCCCCCTGCTTCTCTCCCTCCCATGGCGTTAGGCTGGCCGGTCAAGGAAAATGGCCCCGCCCCCGGCTTGCCGATGTTACTGGTCATTAGGTGCAGGTTGATCAAGTTGCGCACCTTGGCCGTCCCCTCAGAGGACTGGTTGATGCCCATGGACCACAGCGAGAGGACGCGATCGCTCTCAGCCCAGTAGCGGGCGGCTTGCTCTAGATCTTTCACTTCAATGCCGCATTCTTGGGCGACGCGCTCGGGCGGGTAGTGCTGGGCTACTTCTACGAAGTCCGTGTAGCCCGTGGTGCACTCATCGATCAGCAGGGAGTCGATAGCGTTCCAGCGAATCAGCAGGTGGGCGATGCCGTTGAGCAAATAGAGGTCGCTGCCGGGGCGAATGGCCAAGTGTAGGTCCGCCGACTTGGCGGTCAGGGTTTCTCGGGGGTCCACCACTACCATTTTCACGTGGCGGTTGCGGCGATGATATTTCTGTAGCCGGTTGAAAATAATCGGGTGGCATTCGGCGGTGTTGGTGCCGATCAAAAAGGCACAGTCGGTTTTCTCCAAGTCGTCGTAGCAGCAGGGCGGGCCATCGGCGCCAAAGCTTTGGATGTAGCCCGCTACGGCAGAGGACATGCACAGGCGGGAGTTAGCGTCAAAATTGTTGGTTTGCAGGCAGCCCTTCAGCAGCTTTTGCGCCAGGTAGTAATCTTCAGTTTGAAACTGCCCCGACCCATACATGCAGACGCCCTCCGGGCCCTGGTGTTTTAGGGTAAGGCGCAACTGGTTAACCAGACGGTCCATGGCCTCATCCCAGTTCACCTGGCGAAACGGTTCGCTGAGGCTGTCCCGCAGCATGGGGTACTTCAGTCGGTCTTTATGGAGAGATTCTGAAACGGTCGCGCCTTTGACGCACACCTGACCCTTGCTGGAGGGGTGGGCGCGATCGCCCCGCACCTGCCAAATGGGTTGACCATCAGGAGCGCGCAGGGTGGCCTTACCGCCAGGCCGCGCCGGAGGCAGCACTTCTAAACCGCAGCCTACACCGCAGTAAGGGCAAAGGGTTTTGGATGCGTCCGTCATGGGTGTCCTCCAAAATGCGTGTTGTGGGGGCATGAGGCCTCATGCCCTGGTAGATAAGTAGGGTGACATGGTCGCCATGCCACCGGTATGGGTGTAGGGACATGGCGGCGCCATGTCCCCAACAGGTTATTCATCAAACAGGGAACGTTACTCAGATTGTCAGTTAGACAATGCGAGCCGACTGGTCTTCGGGTATGGCGGACGGGTGGTGCTCTACTTCACCCTCGTGGAACTCCGCGAAGGAGTCTTTAGGCTCTTCGAGGAAGAAGATGCACAGGAAGGCGACGATAACGCCCACGGTGCCTAGCACCTGGAAGAAGCTGGAGTTCACAGCACTCATCACGGCCTCACCGCCATTGGCGGCTGCAGACCCATCGGCAAACAGCAGGCGGGTGGTTAGGAACGCGACCGCACCCACGTTGCCATAAGCGCCCACGTTTCCAGCGACCTGCCCAGTGATCCGGCGCTTCACCAGCGGCACAATGGCGAAGGTGGATCCCTCAGAAGACTGCACGAAGAAGGAGCAGGCCATGGTCAGCAGCACCGCCAGCGGCAGGGGCCAAGCGCTGTTCACAGCGCTCATCATTAGGTAACCAATGCCCATCCCCATGGTCAGCACCACCATAGTCCACTTACGGCTGCCCATGCGGTCAGAGATGATACCGCCGCCGGGACGGGAAACCAGGTTCATGAAGGCGTAGCTGGCTGCAATCAAACCGGCGGTGGCCTTATCCAGGCCAAAGGTGCCCTCGAAGAAGGAGGGCAGCATGGTTACGACGGCCAGCTCAGATCCGAAGTTAGCGATGTATGTCAGCTCCAGCATGGCCACCTGACGGAAGCGGTAGCGGTCCTCAGCAGGATAGACCTTGCGCCCTGCCAGCAAATCCTTGTTTACGGTCCAGCAGTTGTAGGCCTGGAAGGCGTAGAGGCCGAGTAGCAGGAGCCAGGCCACGTACATGCCGCCGGTGTTAAGGAAGTTGACCTTTTGCAGGCGCCACGCCAGCACCATCAAAATGATGGTTAGCGGCGCATTCATCGCCATGAGGAACCAGAAGTCTGACTTGGTGGTCACCTCGATGCCGCGAGCGCTCTCAGGCCGCTGATAGACCTTGCCGGGGGGCGTATCGGTGACGTTGAAGTAGTAGAAGATGCCGTATAGCGCTGCAACGATGCCGCTGCCGGCGATCGCCGCTCGCCAGTTCAGAATGTCAGTCTGGAAGGGCGGGAAAGCCAAGACGCGGAAGCTCTCAGCCTCGGGGAACTGGAACGCGCCGGGCAGGAAGGCTAGAGCCAGACCAAACAGCACCATGGTGAAGGCGGAAAACGCGGAGCCGAAGTTGCCCCAGCCGCCGTAGATGCCTTCAGCAGTACCCACTTCCTTAGGCGGGAACCACTCGGCGGTCATGCGGATGCCGATGACGAAGCCCGCACCCACGATGCCCATCAGCAGACGACCAATCACAAGTTGGTTAAAGCTTTGAGCCGTCGCAAAGATTAGGCAAGGGATGGCTGCATACATCAGCAGCACCGAATAGGTTAAGCGGGGACCGTATTTATCCAGCAGCATGCCGATAATAATCCGGGCCGGTACCGTCAGCGCGACATTACATAGGCCAATTGTCAGCAGCTGGGGTCTTTCTAGACCAAAGTCTTGGGCGATCGTGGTCGCAAAAGGCGGGAAGTTAAACCAAACGACAAAGGTGAGGAAGAAGGCAAACCAGGTTAGGTGCAATATTCTGTACCGGCCCTGAGTTGCCTTAGTAAACAACTCTCCAATCATGTCTCGTTACTCTCCTAAAAGTTTAAAACAAACTACTATACTCACAGCCCCTGTAGGATTAGCTCCCAGGGCCTTCTACACACGTCCAGCTCGCTTAGGCGTGTCCAATGGATAAGGCTAAGCCTCTCCAAAGCTCTTCGGTGCTCAGTCTTGAGTCACCTGCTAGTGAATCAATTCGACGGGACTACAATCATCTGCTTCGGCCTGGCGCCGCTACACCGATTGCCTCGCGCCATTACGCCACCTGCTTCGGCCCGGTGCCATTACACCACCTGCTTCGGCCTAGCGCCATTACACCACCTGCTTCGGCCTAGCGCCGAATTGCTCCACCAACAAATCTTTCAATACGGGCTTGAGGTCATCACAAGGAATCCCCTTCATGACGCGATCGCCTAGCTTTGCGTCTTTCCCAACTTTGCCGCCCATGTAAACATCAACCCCTTCAACGGTTTTGCCGTCCTTGCGCACCTTGGTGCCAATGAAGCCAATTTCAGCCACTTGGGGCTGACCGCAGGAGTTAGGGCAGCCCGTCCAGTGGATGCGCACCGAGTGGGGCAGCTCCAGCTCAGACTCGACTTCTTGGGCCATGGCAAGCGCCCGGTTCTTGGTTTCGATTAGGGCGAAGTTGCAGAACTGGGCCCCAGTACAAGAGACGAGCGATCGCGTCAGGGGTGCCGGGGCGAGGGTAAACTTTTGCAGCAGCGGCTCAGCATACAGCGCCTCTAGGCGGGCATTAGGCACATGGGGAATGATCAGGTTCTGCTCCACCGTCAGGCGAATCTCTCCGCCGCCGTACACCTCAGCAATGCGGGCCAGGTCAAACATATCCTGGGCATACAGCCGCCCAATGGGCACGTGCAGCCCAACGTAGCTGTAGCCCTCCTGCTGCTGGGGATAGATGCCGATGTGGTCGCGCTTGTCCCAGTCGATTTCGTCCTCCGGCGCAGCCGTCAGCAGGTCTTGGCCGAGCTGTTCAACCACCGCCGCGCGAAAGCGCTCCATGCCCCACTCGTCAATCAGCCACATCAGTCGCGCCTTTTGCCGATTGGTGCGGGGACCGTTGTCTCGGTACACTTCTAAGATGGCGCGGCACAGGCCTACCACGATTCCTTCCTCAGGGGGCACCCAGGCGTTCAGGGGAATGGCCGCCTCGCAGCGCTTAGCGGAGAAAAAGCCCCCCACCAGCACGTTGAAGCCCA
>JBHJHJ010000149.1:0-46865 GCA_050330955.1 Elainellaceae cyanobacterium
AAATGGGTTACCATCCGCGACGACATCAAGCAGCTCGCCCAGTCCCAGCCCTATATCTCATTTAACGAATACCTCGAAGTCTACAACCGCCACCTCGACGCCAACCGCGACAAAGCCCTGAAGCTCAGCCATTACCTACACGACCTGGGCGTCTTCCTGCACTTCCAGCATCCGCGAGAGCTGCGGCGAACGGTATTCCTGCAAAACCAGTGGGTCACAGACGCCGTCTTCCGCATTTTGGACGACGAAGAAATCAAATCAAAGCTGGGCCGCTTCACCCTTACCGACTGCGACAGGCTATGGGCCGACGGCTACACCGACAAGGAAGTGGAGCTGCGCGCCCTGATGGTGCGGTTTGAGCTATGCTACCGCCTGCCAGATACGGGTGAGGAAACCTGGCTGGTGCCCCAGCACCTGTCGCCCTCCAAGCCCCAGGTGCTAAACGACTGGGCCAGCAGCGGCGACCTAATGCTCACCTACCGCTACGAGTTTCTCCCTCGGGGCCTGGTGAGCCGCCTCATCGTGCGCATGCACCGCTTCGTCACCCAGCCAGACCTCTGCTGGTCGCGGGGGGCGCTGTTTGAGCACGGCAGAACCCAGGTGCTAGTGGAAACGACCCTGCGGGGCAACGAAGTCGTCCTCCGCAGCCGTGGCCCCGAAAAAAAGGCGCTGCTGAGCGTCATCGCCAGCGACCTTGACGCCCTCAACAATGGCTTTCCAGGGCTCGACGACAAAGTCAGCAAGTGGGTGCCCTGTCTCTGTCCTACCTGCGCTGATTTGACAGAGCCTGCACTATTTGCTCAAAAGGAATTGCTCGAACGCAAGCAGCGGGGTAAACGAACTATTGAATGTCCCAAACCGCCTGACTACAACGATGTTGAAGTGCTAGCCCTGCTAGACGGCATGAACCTAGAGCAATGGCTGCAGCAAGAAGGTCAGCAACTGGCGGATGAGGTTAACGAGACGCCAGCGCCCGAAGACTGTGACCCATCCGAGCCTGAACACACTATGAATGAGAAAACCGTTCGCATCTTCCTGGCCTCGTCAAAAGAGCTAATCGAAGACCGCGACAAGTTCGACCTCTATTTCCGCCAGCAGAACGATCGCCTGCGCAAAGAAGGGCTGTATCTAGAAATCGTCCGCTGGGAAAACGGTCTCGACGCCATGTCAAAAACGCGATCGCAGGACGAATACAACCAAAGAGTCCGCAACTGCGATGTGTTTGTCAGCTTGTTCAAAACCAAGACGGGCAAATACACCGAAGAAGAGTTCGACGTTGCCCATCAAGCCTTCCAAGAAACCGGCAAGCCCTTGATCTATACCTACTTCAAGAAGGCAGCAATATCAACCAGCGCGAGTAACCGTAGTGACCTGATATCGCTGTGGGATTTTCAAACTAGGCTCAGCGACCTCAATCATTTTTGGACAGAGTACGAATCGATCGACGGATTGCAGAAACACTTCCGTGACCAGCTGGATAAGCTACGGGACGATGGCCGCCTGTGAGTGAGAAAATCTGAAAGGTGGGCAATGGCCCATTCTGCCAAACGCTCTTCTCGCGATCGCCCAAATCACCAATAAACCTCTAGTACTTTCAGTGCGGATAATCAGCTTGACTTTCCCGATGCGGCAATTGTGGCGATCGCTGAGCGATTGGTATTCACCCGCGTTTACACTCTAGATCGCCGAAACTTTTCAGTTATCCGTCCTAAACAGTGTGATTATTTCGAGCTATTCCCTCGACACGATGCTAGCCGACCCAACAAACCTCATCCCATGATTCAAATTCAACTGAACCTACCCGAAAGCGCCTTCTCTGCCCTCCGCAGCAGCCCAGACGAATTTGCCCAAGAACTCCTCATTGCTGCCGTCGTCAAATGGTATGAAGTCGGAATGATTTCCCAATCTAAAGCTACTGAAATTGCAGGTATTAGCCGTCAAGCATTTTTCCGAGCGCTTGACCGATTTGAAGTCTCGCCATTTCAGACCACAACCGAAGAACTGATAGAGGAAGTTGGCCGTGACTAGACGCTGGGTGGTGAATGCCTCGCCAATTATCAGCTTGACCAAAATTGATCGGGTTGATTTACTCAGTAAGCTTTGCGATGAAATGGTGATTCCCCAGGGCGTTGCCGATGAAATCAATTCTGGGGGATATGCCGATGGTGCTGTTACTTGGCTGCAGCAAGCGGGCAAAGTCTTCATTCAAACAGCTCCAGAAATTGCCCCCCAGATTGCTAGTTGGGATCTCGGATTGGGGGAAAGCCAGGTGCTCTCTTGGGGCATTAACCATACCAGTTATGAAGCTATTGTTGATGACCGGGCTGCGCGAAAAGCAGCTAAAACTCTCCAGATCCCAGTCCGAGGTACGTTAGCTGTGGTCATATTGGCCAAGCGGATGGGGTATATCTTATCCGCTAAGCAGGACCTGGAGAACCTCGTGCAGACTGGTTTACGCATCAGCCCTGATGTATTGGCACAAGCCATTACCCTGGCAGGAGAATAGCGACACATGTTTGTACTAGAGCTTAGCCCCCTTGTCCAGTTTTACGGGTCCATTTCAGCCTCGCCAAGTAAAACATCTTCAGTCAAACCATCTGCGCGGGCCTGCCGCACTTGCGTCATGTGGTGAAGCAACCCCTGCACCTCCTCATCCGTAGTTTGGGAGAAATCCTCGTACCACAGCCCAATCGCCCCCAAACACTCCGGGGTTCTGACGCTGACCACCGCGTCGACCTTTCGCTTCAGACGCTGACAAATTTGCGGCGCGGCCACCGGTACCGCAACCACGATCGCCTTGGGCGACTGTCGCTGAATCGCCGCGATCGCCGCCCTCATCGTCGCCCCTGTTGCCAAGCCGTCGTCTACCACAATGGCAACCTGGCCCACCAGCCCAACCGGCGGGCGATTGCTCCGATAGGCCAGCTCCCGGCGCGCCAGTTCCTGCTCTTCTTTTTGAATCACCTGATTAATTTCTGCGGTGGCAAGGCCATACTGCCGCAGCACGGCGCGGTTGAGGTAGCGGACGTTGGCCGCGATCGCCCCCATGGCCAGTTCCTCGTGGCCCGGAACGCCCAGCTTGCGCACCACGCACAGGTCCAGCGGTGCCTTCAGCGCCATCGCCACTTCAAAGGCCACGGGCACCCCGCCCCGGGGCAGCCCCAGCACCACCACATCCGAGTTGGCATAGTCCTGAAGCTGAGTCGCGAGCTGCGCTCCAGCTTGGGTGCGATCGCGAAATTTTTGGGGAAGTGCCATGGCGGGGGCTACCGTGCGCAATGACGGGATTCGATGGCGTTTTGTGGTGCAATTCTAGCGTCTATGGCGAAGGTTCTGGGATCGTGTTGCCTAAAAACGCTTCAACGGCACGGGCGACCGCCTGGGGATTGACCAGATGGGGGGTATGGAAGCCGCCGGCAATCCAAACCAGCTGACTGTGGGGCAAGGTGCGCCTGAATCTATCGGCATCTTTTATTCCAAGGACATCGTCCCGTTCCCCCCAAACCACCAGCGTGGGCTGACGAATGGCGGCAATGCTGCGCTCAATGCCGCTGTAGCCACCGCTCTTGGTAAAGGAAATTATCGCCTCTTCCCAGCCGGGCCGCTCGTGGTGCAACGCTGCGCAGAGGGCCGCCTCCCGCCAGGCCGTAACCTCAGGCAGGACAGAATATCCCGGCAAAATAGAATTCTCCGGCAGGACAGGATATCCTGGCAGGGCAGAGAGGGCTTGGTGCATGACCCGTTTCCGCAGCCGCAGCCACCCTACCCCGAGGCGATCGATTGGGGAAAACAGCAGCGGCCCGGCCAGGAAGTGCCCCGAAAAGCCCACGCTGTTGATTAGGATCAGCCGCGCCACACATTCGGGGTGGGCCAGCGCAAAGTCCATGGCGATCGCTCCCCCCAAAGAAGCCCCGACTAGGGCTACAGGCCGGTTGATTAATGTCTGCCAACTGCGGTAGAGGTGCTGCCGAATCGTCAGTCGGTTCACGGGCCAGCCCGCGGCCTGAGCCGTGAAGCCAAAGCCCAAGGGGTCCATAGCCCAGACGGAATGGGGAGCGAGGCGGGGCAGCAGGCTACGAAACTCTAGTAGGGAGCTGTCAAACCCTGGTAGGAGAAGCAGGGGCGGTGCGTCGAGATTAGATATTTTGAGAGCAGCAGGCTGATGGACCAGGGCAGTAGGTACCTCTACCGGTCGCAGCGGGGAGAAGGCTACCGAGACCCTCCGGTGCTCAATCTGGCGCACCAGCGCGGCGGCCTCAGGCGATCGCAGTTGATAGGCGGCGGGCGGCAGCGGAGTCTGGGGCATGGGTTAAGCGCAGCGCCGATGGCTTAAGCTAGAGGGGTGGTGATGCGTATGGAAACTGTACCCCATGATATTTCCAGGATCGGCGGTTCGAGTCACGAATATTGATGATATTTACTACGGCTTCCAGGGGCTGGTGCAGCGGATCTCTGACGGCAACGCGGCGGTGCTGTTTGAGGGGGGCAACTGGGATAAGCTGGTGACCTTTAAGCTGTCGGAAATTGAGCCGGTGGACGCCACGGCTGGGCGCGGATAGACTTTCACTCTCGGAAGCTTCCCCGCTGTGGTGACCCCCAGCGACATCCTCATCCTCTCCAACGGCCCCGGTGAAATCGCTACCTGGGTCCGTCCCGTCGTTCGGGCGCTGCGCCAGCAGCTCGGCTCTAATTCTGACCAGCACCGAATCTCCCTCATTCTCTCCCCCTGCCCCAACGCCAGCGGCCAAGAGGTGGCGATCGCCCAGCGCTACCCTGAGATTGACCGCATCCAGGGGACAGCCCACTTCTTCCCGTTTCTACTGTGGGGCAAAACCCAGGACAGTTGGGACTGGCGCGATCGCGGCGTGGTGGTGTTTTTGGGGGGAGACCAGCTCTACCCAATTTTGGTGGCGCGGCGGCTGGGCTACCCCACGGTGATTTACGGGGAGTGGGAGACCCGCTGGCACCGCTGGGGCGATCGCTACGGCGTGATGAATGCGGGGCTTGTGGCACAGGTGCCCGCTCAATATCGCCATAAGGTTTCGGTGGTGGGGGATTTGATGGCGGATGCGGCACGGGATCTAGGGGATGAAGAGCAAATCAACCCGCCAGATAGGCCCACGGTCGGACTGCTCCCCGGCTCTAAGCCAGCTAAGCTCACCCAGGGGGTGCCCTTCTGCTTGGCGATCGCGGCCCACATCCACCGGGTGCGCCCCGATGTGCGATTCCTGGTGCCCGTGGCACCGACGCTGGACCCACAGACGCTGGCGGACTACGCAAAGCCGAGCAATCCTTTCGTGCGGCGATTTGCCGCCCCGGCGGTAGCCCTAAGTCAGGGGCCAAACCCAAAGCTAGAGCTAGCGGGGGGCGCCACCGTGGAGCTGTACACTCCCTTTCCCGCCTACGAGGCGCTGCGCCAATGCCAGGTCTGCATCACTACGGTGGGGGCCAATACGGCGGAGCTGGGTGGATTAGGCGTGCCCATGCTGGTGCTCATCCCTACGCAGCAGCTCGATGCGATGCGGGCCTGGGACGGAGTGCCGGGGCTGTTGGTCAACTTACCCGGTGTGGGTGGCCTGCTGGCGCGGGGCATCAATGCTTGGTTTTTGCGTAAGAAGCGGTTACTGGCCTGGCCTAATATCTGGGCAGGGGAAGAGATTGTGCCGGAGTTAGTGGGGAAGCTGGAGCCTCAAGACATTGCTCAGCGGGTGCTCGATCTGCTGGGTTGCCCAGAGGACTTGGTGCAAATGAGCCGCCGCCTCCGGCAGGCAAGGGGTGAGCCGGGAGCGGCAGCGCGTCTGGCAGCTTTAGTGGTGAAAATGCTAAAGCGCTAGGCCACACCGAAGTTCTAAACTGAACGTATCGTCAAACTGAATATATGGCGTTGGCCCACGGAGATGACCTCTCATGGCGCGCAAGCCCAAAGTCCTCAAGCCAGACGAGAACTACACCTTTGCTCGCTATGCTGAGCTGCCCTACGAGCGGACGATATCCTGGCAGACCTGGGCTGCGTCGTCTCTACGCGAACCCTTGCGCTGCCGCAGTATGCAGGAGAACTTGCGCTGGAGAATTTAGCGCAGCGTCTCAGCGCCGCCTTTCAGTTCACCACAATCAGTAGCGAGCAGGCCAGGTGAGAGTTTCTAATTGCCCCTATTCTGAGCGAGGTCTGCCAAATCACGCAGCAAAAGGTGCGGGTGGCGTATCCGCTTAACCTGACAAACTGGCTCAAGGGCAGCCTTGACTACTGCTTTCAGGCCAGCAATCTGCTAATTATTGAAGCAAAGCGAGAGAATTTGTACACCGGGTTTACGCAGCTGGGTGCCGAGCTGATTGCGCTAGACCAGTGGGCCGAGAACGACACGCCCATACTCTACGGGGCAGTGAGCACAGGGCAAATCTGGCAGTTCGGCTTGTTCGAGCGGGCAGAGAAACGTTTTATTGAAGACCCGACGCTCTACCAAATTCCTCAAGAGCTAGAGCCATTGATCCGCATCTTGATTGGAGTTGTTTCAGGAGTTGCCCTAGCTCCGTAAGGAGGCTTAAGCGTCACGCTCTGGCCAGCACAGATTCTGCGCAAACAGAACGGCAGAAGCAAGGCAAGCAGCTACGCCGACTCTGCCAGCACCTCTGCATTATCTTGCGCTTCATCAGATTTCAGCCGGTTAAAGACCGATTCCCGCTCCAAAATGCCCAGGACTTCATCTTGGTCGGTCATCACGACAAGGGTCGAGACCGTTTCGTCAGACAGCTTAGGCAGTACGTCAATCAGTGGCTCGCTGGCGTCCACTCGGGGGAGGTCGACCGGCTGTAGCAGGTTACGTACAGGCACGTCCCACCAGTCCATCGTCGGGACAGTTTTAATGGCTTCCACCTCAATCTCACCCAGCAGGTGGCGATCGCCATCTACCACCAGGTATTTTTTCCATGCAGTGGTGTTGCCGATTAGATATTGGTTGGCAAACTCCCGCAGCGATAGATCAGCATTGACTACTGGACTGGGCTCATAAATGGCGTCTGCCGCCGTCAGCCCGCTCAGCTGCTCCTGCACCGCCGCCGACTGGGCTGAGCGGCCTGCATTCTGCAATAAAAACCAGCCAATGAGCAGGGTCCAGGGACTACCGATGAGGGATACGCCAAACTGCTCTGTAATGCCAAAAATGGCGTTAGCGCCCAGCGCGATGCCCAACCAACCAAATACCTGGCCCACCCGGCTAGCAAAGGCAATCCCTTTGTAGGGCTTACCCGTAATCTTCCATACGATGGACTTGAGCACGTTGCCGCCGTCTAGAGGAAGTCCGGGAATAAGGTTGAAGACCCCCAGCACGAGGTTGATGTAGGCCAGCAGGCTAATAATCGCCGCTAGCGGGCCGGAAATAGGCGCGAGCAGGCCAACCGCGGCAAAGACACCGAAGAGGGCAAAGCTGACCAGCGGACCGGAAATCGCCACCCAAAAGGCATCACCCGGCGTCTTCGATTCTTCACCCAGGCTGGCAATGCCGCCAAAAATGAACAGCGTGATGGATTTGACTTCGATGCCTTGGCGAATCGCGGCTGCGCTATGGCCCAGCTCGTGCAGCAGCACAGAGCTAAACATTAGCAGCGCGGTCAGGCTTCCCAACAGCAGGGGCACAATTCCCCCGAGCTGATACATCCTGGACAAATCGCTGCTGTAGAACAGCGTCACCAGTCCAAAGACAATGAACCAAGAGGGGTTGATATAGAATGGGATGCCAAACAGATTGCCGACTCGAATGCCGCTCATCAGTAACCTCGGAAACAACGACTTTAGTTCAGCTATGACTGCCAAACCTTATCTCCAGGTTAATAGAGTTTTCAGCGCCAGGGGATCGTAAGATCACACCTTTCCACAATGGAAAAATTCATCTAGGGAATTAGCCCCACGACGCCGGAGAAGGCCGATGAGGTGAGCGTCGCGGGCTTCTCGATACCTGGGATACGTCCGTGGCGCGGCAGTTTGGCTTTGAGACAGAGTATGCTTACATTAGTGACAGCCTGCGGCGCTTTCCATCTGGCCGCCGTCTGGTCAAGTCAGCTTACAACCCAGGGTTCGCAGCAGCGGTCCACTATCCGCTGGTGGGCAGCATGGCGAGGTCCTAGTTATTACGAAAGCTTAGCGCTATTCTCCCCAATCCATACCTGTGGCACTTTCCAACCTCTGGCTTCTTATCGCCCCTCCAGCCATCGGAGGTATCATCGGCTACTTTACCAACGATTTGGCGATCAAGATGCTGTTCCGGCCCTATCGCCCCGTCTATGTTGGGCGACGTAAGCTGCCCTTCACCCCAGGGCTAATTCCTAGCAATCAGGCCCGCTTGGCCCAGCGCATTGCTGACACTATCATGCAGTCGCTCCTCACCCCAGAGGAGCTGCAAAAGCTCGCTCGGCGGCTGCTGGCTTTAGAGCGGCTACAGTCGGCCATCGGCTGGCTGCTGCAGATGGCGGTGGATCAAGTGGGTCCCAACGAAGATAAAGCCATTCGCATTGTAGCCGGTATTCTTGAAGACCTGGCCGAAGAGTCTCTCCCCAAGCTGCTCAAAGCCGTCGCCAGCAGCGAAGATTTTCTTGAGCCCCAGTTCAACCAGGTGTTCGATCGCGTCCTGCTGGAGCTCCAGCTTACCGAGGCGCAGGCTGAGCAGGTTTCTGCCTGGCTGTTAACCACCGTGCTCTCTCCCGACAACCTCCGTCAGACGATTGTCGATTTTCTCACCGATCGCAACATTCGCACCATTGATGAAGCCATTCGGGAGCAGACCACAGGGACCTACTGGGTGGTGGCCAACATCATTGGGTTGCGCAACACCCTGGTGCGGCTGCGGACCTACTGCCTAGAGGAGCAAGATGTTAGTAACGAGAAGATAGCCCGGCTGATTCAGCAGCTTGGCATCAAGGGGCGGCTGCAGGAGTGGATCCAAAACTTTTCGCTGCAAAATTTGCCGGTGTACACCGTGAGGCAAATCCGGCAAACGGCTCATCGGACCCTGCGGGAGTATGTCTATCTGCAGGGTGGTAAGGTGCTCAAAGATTTGGGGAAATCGATAGACTGGCGAGCGATCGCCTCGCTGCTGGTGGAGCGGCTGCGCAGCTCTGACACTATTTCTAATGCGCTACTGCCTGTCAGCCATGAGCTGGCGCTCATCTTGGAGCGCTATCTGGAGCGCGACCTAGAAAACATCGTTGCTCAGGTCATCCCCATTCTCAATATCGACCAGGTGATCATCGAGCGGGTCAACGCCACCTCCCCCCAAGAGCTGGAGGTGACGATCCAGGGCATTGTGCGCAGTGAGCTCCAGGCCATCGTCAACCTAGGGGGGATACTGGGATTTACCATCGGGCTCCTGCAGGCGGTTTTTCTGGTCCTGCAGTAGCTTGATTTTTGGGTCTTATTAAAGAAACGCTGTCCCGTCCTGATTCAAGTACCACAAGCTGTATCAGTGAGCAGACCATCACACGACAGCTTACGCCATGGCGATTTCTATTTTTCTGTCTTTGGGTGTTTTATTTCACATCGCCACGGCAGGCAGCCCGGCGATCGCGATCGCACCAACTTCTGACGCCCATGAAGCCCGGGCCGAGACGCAAATTGAGGCCGCTATTCAGCCTCAGCATCGGGGCAGCGGACGCTGCAGCACCGACGCCTGTAAAAACAATGAGAGCTAGACCAGGCCAGCGCGGTCGAGAAGGGCACAAGCTAAGCTGATTGCGCGAGCTTAATTCTCGGATCAACCACTTTGAGCAGCAAATCCGCCAGCAGGTTGCCCACAATCAGCATGACTGCCCCCATCATCAGACTGGCCAGCACCAGGTAGAGATCTTGAGCCTGTACCGCCTGCAGCACCAATAGCCCCAGCCCCGGCCAGTCGAAAAACGTTTCCGTAATGAATGCGCCGCTCAATAGAGACGAAAACTCGAAGCCGAGCAGGGTAATTAGCGGATTAACGGCATTGCGCAAAGCATGGACATAGATCACTCGGTGTTCGGGGAGCCCTTTGGCCCGGGCGGTGCGGATATAGTCCTGCCGCAGCACATCCAGCAGCTCCCCCCGCATAATGCGCTGCAGACCAGCGTAGCTGGTTAAGCTCAGAGCGAGGGTGGGCAGAATCAGGTGCCACCCGATGTCAAGTACCTTGCCCAGCGGCGTGAGATCGGCGTAATTAATGCTGGTCATTCCCCCTACTGGAAACAGCGGGGCAGTCATCTGCGCGAAGAAGAGCAGCAGTAGCCCGGTGATCAGGGTCGGCATGCCCTGACCCAAATAGCTGATGAACCGCAGCACGCGGTCGGCGAGCTTGTTTTGATGCACCGCGCCGATGATTCCCAGGGGAATAGCGATCGCCCAAGTGACTAAGATCGATGAAAGCGACAGCAGCAGCGTCGCCGGAATCCGCTCGGCTAGGATCGAGGTCACCGAGCGCTGGTAGGCAAAGCTCGTGCCGAAGTCGCCCTGCGTCAGAATCTGCCCCAGCCAGCGGAGATATTGGGTCCAAGCGGGCTGATCAAGACCAAAGCGGGCCTCTAGGTCTTGAATGGTTTCTGGGGAAATCTGTGGATCCTGCCGCAGAATATCTAGGAAGTTGCCGGGGGCAAGCTGGATGATGAAGAAGCTGAGGGCCGATGCCAACAGCAGGGTCAATAGGGCCTGAAGCAGGCGCTTCAGCAGAAAGGCCGCGGTTTCGCTGGTAAAGAGTCGCGCAAGGGGCGACCAGGCCGGTAGGGTCCGAGACGATTGGGGCTGAGAGGACTGGGACATGGGTTTCTAATACTGAACCAGGGACACGACCGGCACGTCGGACGGGAGCCGCTTTCGCCCGCCCAGCTCGCTCAATTCGATCACAAATCCAAACCCTGCAATTTTACAGTCTGCCTTTTGGATTAGGTCGGCTGTGGCGCAGGCGGTGCCGCCGGTGGCAATTAGGTCATCGACCACAAGGACGCGGCTGCCGGGCTCCAGCGCGTCTTGGTGAATCTCAAGCTGATCCGTGCCGTACTCCAGCTCGTATTCGGCCTGGTGGACTTCTGTTGGCAGCTTGCCTGGTTTTCGCACTAGCACAAACCCCCGCTTCATTTGGTAAGCCAGCGGCGCCCCAAAAATAAACCCCCTAGACTCCATTCCCAGAATGTAGTCTACGGGTAAGTCAGAGAAAGCCACGGCTAGGCTATCTACCGTGTAGCGCAGGCCGTCTGGGTTCCGGAGCAGCGTGGTGATGTCTCTAAACATAATGCCTGGCTTGGGAAAGTCAGGAACGTCCCGAATGAGCGCTTTTAGATCCATTTAGATCCCAGTCCATTAAATCTTGACCACCACATCCCCGCAATGGAGAAGCGATCGCGATCCTAACATCTAGGGCTGCTGAGCTGGTGAGCGATCGCACACTTAATGGGCAGGCAATGAAATCGATCGGCCTACGCCAGATTCAAGCCGGATTGTTGATTACAAACGGCGTCGTAAAGTCTTGAGCGGTGCCGTCGAGGAAAAACACCTCTGTCTCCACCGTGTGGGGGCCATTCTCAACCGAAGCTGTGTCGAACGGCAGGGCCCTTTCGGGCTTTCCCCCCACAAAGTCATAGGGAGGCCGAGACTCCAGCCGGCCTGGGGCGCCAAATTTACTGTCCAAGCCAAAGCGCACCTTGTCGATTTGGACCCCTGGGTCCGCCGACAGAAAGATGTAGACCACCCCACCCACCTCTGCTTCCTCTAGAAGGCGGGCGTCCCGGCGATCGCTGCTCTGGGAGACAAGCAACCGGTATGGGAGTGGCGCATTCTCAATGGTGAAAGGGACCACCAGCTGCTGCATGGCGCCTTGCTTGAACCGCAGCTCGGCGTAAATTTCGTGGGGGCCGTTCTCCACAGTCCGCGTGTCGAAGGGAAACGCGATTGGGGTACCGCCGCCAGCAAAGTCATAGGGGGCAAACCGCTCTAGGCTGCCGGGCTCTCCTTCGGGGCGATCGAGCCCAAACTGGACCTCGTCGATCTCATCGGCCCGACCGCGATTGACCAAGTTGGTGATGTCTAGAAAAGCGTAGACGTCGTCGCCAACGGTGGCGTTGATTAAGGGCTGTGGGTCTCGGCGGTCATTAAATGAAGACACGAGCATTTGGTAAGTGGGGCGGCTTCTCGACTCGCAAACAATGACGTCATTGACATTCACACTCAAGGTCACCCCCGGACCGACTGTGTCGCCGTTCGCGCCATCTGCAGTCGGTATGGCGGCGATCGCCTCGCCGTTACGGCTGCAGGTGAGTACGCCGGTGGTAAATCCAGGCTGGTTTTGCTCCCGTACCGTCACCTGAATCGACTCACTGATCTGCCAACTGAAGCTGGCTAGCCCATCCGCTTCTGTGGTGCTTTGGGTGGGCAAGCTGGCGATCGCCGTTTGGGCTGAGGCTTCGTCAACAACGGCCTCAAAGGTCCATCCTGAAGCAGGGGCATAGGTGCCATCGGGCTGCTGGACTCGCTTCTCAATAGTGATGGTTCCCCCGCAGGCCCGTAGGGCAATTTCCCGCAGGCGATCGTCTAGGGTCTCGAAGTTGGTGATGTAGTAATCCTCGTCGCGGGTGTTCCCCGAGACCCGCCGCAGATTCTCGGGTAAAATTCGCGTTCCAACGCCGATGGCTACAATGCGCGTTCCGGCTTCGCGGATGCGGTCAGCCGCCTCAAATGCGGAACGCTCAGCGCCCGCTTGATTGCCCGGCAAAAAGGGAGCGCCGTCGGTGCAAAGAATAATCAAATCTGGGCCCAGGCTTTGGGCGCTGTTGAGGGCATCCGCCCAGTTGGTGTACTCGCCGCGATAGGTGTAGGCATTGAGGGCATCTGTCACCTGGGTAGCCCCTGCCGCCGCTAGGACGTCCGTGAGGGGAAACAGCACCCGAGTTGTAGTGTTGAAGATGACGAACCCCACTCGAGACGGGGTACCCACAAGGGCTTGGGTAAAGTCAATCGCCGCTTGGCGGGCCAGGTTAAAGTTCTCCAGGCCCATAGAGTTGGAGCTGTCGAGGGCGATAACCACGTCAAGGCCGCAGCGGCCAGGTAAAGGCGGATTAGGGGGGACCATGAACATCGGGTTTGGTTGCACGCCCCTGAGTATAGCGGGTGTTTTGACCCGAAACCTAGTTCGTGGCCTGAAGCGTTTCGGCGCCTAAAGCGAGGCCGCTTTAGGATTGACCTGGGGAACTAAAGCCTCTGGCCGCTGCGGCGCCGAAGCCCCATTGGCAGCGCTGACGTTCGGGCTTCGCTCCCATCGCTTCAAAACTTGAAGGCAGCGGCGAGCAGCGCTAGTGTTGTTTTGGCGGATAAAGCGCCACGCGGCGGTGTTGAGGTCTTGCTTGGCTTGGGGGATCTGACGCAGGTGTCGATGAACCATGGCGCGCCTGTAGAGCAAGATAGCCGCCTCCGGCGCAAGGACGGAGGCCGCTTGATAATCTGCTAGCGCCCGGCTGTAGGACTTTATGACTTCCCAAGCGCGTCCCCGATAGAACAGGGGAATTGCAGAGTCAGGCATCAGCCGGGTGGCCTGATTCAAATCTGCGATCGCGCCTCTGATATTCCTCCCTTGATACTGAAGGAAGCCACGATTGCAGTAGGCGCTGCCGGCGGCGGGATCGAGGCGGATTGCCTGTGACAGGTCGCCTAGGGCAGCTTTATAATCGCCTTGGCCATAGTGAATTATGCCCAGCATTTCATAGGCCGCTGCATCTCTCGGTGCTGCCTCTAGAAGTCGATTCAGCTCGGCAATCGCAGCGGAGCACTCCCCCAAATCGTACTGCGCCATGGCCTGGCGCCAGGCCATTTCTCCAGAATCTAACGCTTGGTCACCGTGGGTGTAGCGCTCAATCAGCGAATGAATCACAGCGGGATTTGCGGTTCGCACCTTAAGGTCTAGCGGGACGTTGGTCGAGGTCGTGAGCGGGTGCTGGATGCCAACGATTGCTTGAGTTTGATCAACAACGAGAAAATTTTCCCCAGCTTCGAGCAGTTTAACGAGCAGCTGTTTGGGATAGCGGCGCTTTTGCTGTAAAAAGTATTGCAGCGCTCCGTGGCGATCCTGCTGAAGGCGATCGCCCGGCTGCCAGGCCTGACGAATCGGCCCTAGGAAATGCACGACGTGACGGTGATGCGGGCTAGACCAGCCGATGCTGAGGGATTTCCCCGAGGCGAGATAGGCATCGAGCTGTTGCCTGAGGGAATCGTCCAATTGGCACGCGGGTGACAAGGGCCAAGTCACAATGACCCGGTTTTCTGCCTGCCGTAGAGCTTCCTCAAGGGCTAATCGGCTGCTCTCGGCTTGCGAGGCAGGGTGCTGAGCCCTATGTGCCGGCCAATCAATCAAAAGCTGATGAGGAGAATCCTCGGCCACCAGAGGCTGCAGACCAGACGCCAGCTCGTCTGAACTTGACAAAGTCTGAATGCGATCTTGGACGGTTTCGAGAATAGACTGCCACCGACTGGTAATGGCCTCTAGATCCTGGTCTGATTCAGGGCGCTGATGCTGAATAGCGCTTATTCTTTGGTCGAGCTGTTGGTCTCGCTCAGCTTGCGCCTCGTACTGGCGCTGCAGGGCCTGAACTTGAGCACTGATAGTGTTCCAGTCGCGGCGTGGCACCAGGTCAGCAATCAGGTCGACAATCTCGTCTTGCCACGCTTCTCTGGGGCCAGCGCCACTATCCTCACGTGCTGGCAGTTGACTAATCTGCTCGTATTGAGCCTGAAGCTGGGCTAAAGCCGGCTCGATGTCGTCAATTTTCTGAATCTGCAGGTCCACGCGCTGGACCTGCTGCTGAAGTTGGGCGATCGCCCGCTCAGCGACTTCAATTTGCTCTCGGGTCGTCATTTCTTTGAGGCTCACCTGCAGATTATCCAGCAGGGTGTGGATGCTGCCGTGGGCCGCCCGCAGCCGTTGAATATCCTGACGAATCAGGTCGTAGTCCTGCTCTTCTAAGGAGACAAGACGTTCCCCAAGCATGGTGTAAGCAGACTTGACGTAGCCTGAAATCTCCTCGACGCTCTGGTGCTGCTGCTGCTGCGATTGCTCTAGCGCGGTGATAGTTTCTGGGGGTGGCAGGGTCTGGAGGTGGCGCCTGAGCCGTGTAACCTCCTGACTTAGGCGGTCAAGATCACCTGTGCGCTGCTGGCTGGTCTGCTGCTGAAGCGCCTGCAGGCGGCGGCGATTGCTGATGCCAACAATGACAGCTAGAGACAGCGGCGCTGTGGCGTATAGAAACTGCTGGGCGATCGCTGAGGCCACTGAACCAGCGCCTACGCCAGCCAGGGAGAGATATTCCGCGACATCAAGCCAGTGGTTTATTCGATGGTTTTTCACGGGCTAAGAGAGAGGGGGAGTCACGACCGTAAGGATACGAACCGTTGGGCTTGTTCTGTCTTTCACCTACCGATTTCACCCATCCGGATATCCGCTCGAAGAATTCGCTCCTTAGGCGCAATAAACTGTAATCATCAGAACTGGCACACAGCTCAAGACTGCTGGATGCTGTGAACTGGCATTTGCTCAGCACCGAAGACTGGAGAGGGGTCAAGGCCCGTGATGCTCCCAAACTGCACAGAAGTGATCGTAGTGACAATGGGCTGAACCTCCCAATACTGCAGCCGATTGTGGGCTCGCACTAAGAAGTCGGTGCCTCGACAAAAGGGGACGCTCAGCCAGTTTTCAACAATTGTTTCTACTAAGGAAAGCTCAATGAGTGGTAAGGGATAGGCCTGCATCAGGCTATCCAAATAAGAAAAGAAGCCTGTTTGTTCCTCTCCAGCCAGGTTGTAGCTCTGAACGATGTGCTTTATTCGCTGCTGGCTTATTTTGTCTTGCAAGCTCTCTTGTAGGTCCATTAGACTTCCGTTGGAGGACTGAGCAAATCGGAGCCGTGGTTACTTTAATCTTTCAATGTTTAGCTTACGTTCCAAAGTCTCTTTGATGCAACCTGATGGTTTCCTTGAAGCGCAGCGCTGCAGGCGTGGACTAGTTTCTATGGCTGGACATGCTCTGAGCGCGCTTTATCGATCGAAGTGAGTCACGCTTTAGTTAAGGTTTTGGACGAATTTGTAGCTAGAACTTCGAGCATCACATCGTAAATGCCGTCAGCCCAAGCTTTCCAGTTGAGTCGGTCCTCATAGGTTTGCCTGGAGGACAGGACAAGCCTTTCGTACCTGCTTTGATCAGAAAAAACCGCCGCTATCGTTTCAGCGTAAGCTCTGGCGTCACTACTGTCAGAAAAGGTATAGCCATTGACCCCCTCCTCAACAATGGTCTGAATTCCGCCCACGCGGCTAGACAGGACGGGTAGTCCAAAAGCCGCCGCCTCACACAGCACGATGGGTGAACAGTCTGCGCGGGTTGGCAGTAGAAAGAAATGGGCATCAAGGAGTATTTGATGAAGGCGATCGCGCTCTCGTTTTGTGTTCTTATTAAGAAATGGAATCATGGTGAGGCGCTCTTTACCCACCCTGGCACTCAAATCTTTGGGTAATGTACAACCAATCATCGTCAGCTCTGCGTCAATGCCCAAATCAAGCAGCGCCTTCAAAGTCTCGTAGGCAATGTCCCCGCCTTTACGATGCCAGTCTTTACCAATAAACAGAAGCTTACAGCCAGACAACATTAGCCGAGCTCTAATCTCGTCTATCTTAGGCGCAAAATCTAGATTGGCTCCGAATGGTAAAATGCTAATCTTAGCAGGATCTACGCCATAATCACGAATTGCTGATTTAGCGGACCAGCGTGACGGATAGATTATTTTGCGAGCTTTTGAAAGGACGCGCTCTTCTTGTTTACTTGCTGCTGCAAACTTGGTGTTGTCAAAGTAAAGATTGTAATATTTGTTGTGAACCAGCTTAGGCGTTGCATCAGACACGAATATGATAGGAATCGATGTTTCAACTAAGTCAACCTCGTCGGATGCAACAGGTGCAATAATGAGGTCACAGGCTTCATTCTCCAGAATTTTTTGAACCTGCCGCTTAAATGCGGTCTTATTTAAATTTCCTTCGGCAGATCCAAAGCAAACGCGGTTGAAAACGCGGTTGACCTTTCTACCAATCCAACTGTGCGCCTGAGGTCTTTTGAGGTCAACCACCTCTATTCCTCTAGATTTAAGCGCATGGTACATGTAGTAAAGCGTTCCAGAAAATGCGTTTTTGTCCAGATAATTCTGTATGGACAGAAAGCCGGCTTTAATCGTTCTGTCCATACTTACCTCTCTAAGTGCTTAGGCATGGCTACCTTATAGTAGATGTCTAAACAAGTTTATCATTGACACATAATTTCATGTATGAACATGCTTGTAGACGCGGTCTGAGGCTAGCCTTGCACCTCAGCGACAGTATAAAATATAACAGCAAGCCGCATTCCTGCTGTTAATCTGCGCTGGAGATAATAAAGAACAGATGCTTGTTAAAAGAAGTGTTTTTTCTACGAGCTTCCAGCTTTAATCAAGCTAGCCGTGTGTTCCAAATTTTTCTTTCGGTCAAGCAGTTTTTTGGTAGGCGTTAGGCCTGCAGTAGCCAAAACCTTTTCCCACGTGAGAGCATGATCGTATCTCAACAGCATGTTGACTACGTTATTTTCTCGGATTTTAGAAATTCTTTTCGGCTGACTATCAAGCTCTCTTATAAGCTCTTCAATATTTGGATCATCAAACGGGGTCTTGATGGTTGCATCGGGCCAATTAAAATACCTTCTGTAAACATCGGTATCTGGATAATCGCCAATCATGACGGCCCCTGCAGCGGCTCCTTCAAAAAATCGATAGCCGAACTCAGACTGATTGCCGCGAACCTCAGGCTGATTAGCTCGTGATTGGTGTGCAAAGAAGTATCGGCTCCGCTTTATCTGATTGCTGACCAAGGCACGATGCTCTCGATAATCTTTAATCTCAAAATTTTTCAGTGTGTCATAGATGTACCAGAGGCCCTCTCTCTCGGCAAATTCGTACATGACCTTGTGCGTCAAGTTCGAATTCCGGCCCAGGGAGAGAACGTCAATTGGTCTCGGTTGATCGACAGGCTCAGGGCAGAACTTGAGAGCATCGACAGTCACAGGGAGATAGGAGCAAGGACAGCCAGTAATCTGAGAAATTTTATCTAAACCGTGATAATGACCAACAAATATGTGATCGAAATTTTTGTAAAAATGTTTTAAGAGAGGCTCCCAACGGGGAATATCTTTTTCCCAGATTTCAAGTATATGACAAATAGCAAATTTAGATCTTTCTCTCCAGTTTCTAATAGAATCAATAACAAAGCATTCACCAGGACCTTCTAGCAGAATGTAAAATAGATCATAGTCGCGCTCTAGATAGACTGAGTTCGGCTTTGGTCTTACAGCATCTCCTAGTGCACAAGACCTCGAGAACTTCTTGACCCAGCTAAAGATTTGCTTCGAGACGTCATAATTTTGAGAGGGAACAAACTGATCAACATCATCTATTTCTCCAATCAAGTCTTGGAACTCATAAAAGCAAGCCCATGCGGCATGCATTCTCAATTTTCTTTGAGAGTAAGTAAGGATGCGGGAATTTTCGTTGATTTCCAGAGACTCTTTTCTATGATTCATAGCGATTCAACTTAACTTACTGGTTAAGCCTCTTTATTTTGTTCAAAATTATCGTACGAGATTGTGTGCACTTATATTAGGTCTAATGGCTGCTTGAAAAGCAGTAATCAATATATTGATTCTTGTAATTCTTGAAGTGGTCTTCGTAAAACATATGTCCCGACCTTCGAAATTGTTTTATTCTCAAAAAAGTCTTACTAAACCTAAGAAAGCTGGATTTACGCCTAAAACAGAGACTTCTGTTTTAGGCGCTATTTGTGGCTATTGAGTTTGAATACGAAGCTATTTCTCAGGAAATCCGAGAAGAATTGTGGTGGATCGACCCGAGGTTTTTGTTGAATAATCCGGCGTACGCTCCAAAGACTATAGCCAAATATCCAGGCATAATCAGCAAGTTCTGCATAAAGTCTGCCGTAATTCTTTTTGAAATAGCGTCGTCTTGAATCAAACCAGTATTGAGGTCTGCGCTTTGGAGGTCGTTTGTCGTTCGTCACCCCAGAACTTTGACCCACCAAATGAACAACCCGACTGCTAGGAATGTACCAACATGGCCATCCTGCTCTGTTTGCCGCCAGGCAAAAGTCCATTTCTTCATAATACATAAAGTAATTATCATCCATTAAACCAATATCTTCGAATACCTCTCGGCGAACGAGCATGCTGGCCCCAGCAACCCAATCTACTTGACAGTCGTGGTCCACAACTGGAGGGGCCACAACCCAGTGCGACAACAGCTTGCTCACCAATCCTAGCCTCAAGCTCAGATCCAGTTCGCTGAATATCGTGTGAAATCGAAAGGCAGAGCGCTGGGGAGTTCCGTCGGGGTCCTCAAGCCGGCTGCCAACAATTCCCACATCTTGGTGAGAATCTAGAAAGTTTGACAAAGCCTCTAGTGCATGGGGGCGAACCACCGTATCGGGATTCAGGAGCCAAACGTATTTGAGAGGATTCTCACTCAAGAACCATTTCCGTATAACTGCGTTATTGCCGTAAGCAAAACCACCATTCTTATCTAGCGGCATAAATTGTACCCAGTCGTGCCAGCCCTCGCGATCTATAGCGTCGGAGATTACCTCAACTGAGTCATCTCCAGAAGCATTGTCAGATACCACAACCTGGACCCGAGGAATCCGCTGAACTTCAGCTACAAGTGAATGAAGGCAATCAATTGTGAGCTTAGGTGTTCGATAATTAACAATAACAATCAGTATCATCGTTGGTGAATATGCTGATTAAGCGATAAAGGTAACTTCTAGGAAAAGCGGTAAAGTAGCAATGCAAGTTAGAGACGCAGATATACTTGTGACGATGCGGCTGGTGGCATTGCTGCCCGGCGCTTCTTAGATTGAATTGGAAGCGGACGTAGTGCAATCCCGGCTAGGCCACCACAGGCCAACACGTAAATCGGGTTGATCATGGCGTTGACCATACAGTCAACTGCATACATCAGTACGGTCACAGAGAGGGCAGCCAAGGGCGCGTACTCTGGCTTCATCCACAGCTTTGGTGGGCATCGCCACCCCAATATGCTAAGGGGAGGTAAAAGAAAAATGCTCATCATGCTTATTAGACCCACGGCGCCTTTCTCTCCATACTCAACAATCCATAAGCTGTCCGGTATTGTAAGCAGTTTGCCGCCATCGTCATAGAGTAGGGCTCTACCAAAACCGCCCCAGCCGAATAAAGGTTTTTCTCGGGCTATGTCCGATAGTATTTCTTCATTATTGAATCGAAATTCGAGCGACTCCACTCGGTCCGCAGGTAGAATATTTGACAGGCTTTCAACGATTTGATCGGTAACATAAGCATCAGTTTGAGAACTGACAAATAGATATACGACAAGTGTTATCGCTAAAGCAAAAGCGGGTGCGGCACTTCGTATTTGCCATGAAAAATACAAAAGCGCCAATCCTAAAAGTAGTAGGAAATAAGCGCCTGTAGACTTGCACAAAAAGAATGTCACAACAAGGGCGATCGCAAGCCAGCGCATGGGTACATCATTTACGTTCTTAATCGTGCCGCTCTTCCATAACCAAAGGCCGATCAGAGATGCTGCCATCATGAAGGCTGCGACAGCAAGCCCGTGTATCATAAACACCGTAGGCCTAAAGCCGCCCCAGCGAATTGTTTGAGCAAAGTCCTGGTGGGCCCTGAACCCGTAGAGCATTAGGTGAAGCTGAGGACTCATCCGAACTTCGTAGAGACAAAAAGGAATATAGGCTAATCCGCCTAAAAATATGCCAGTAGCGAGCTGTTGTGCACCTTTGAGATTACCGAGATAGATTCTCCCCAGAAAATAGGGAATACCCCAGACTACTGTCTGAACCAGGATGGCTGAAACGCCGTTGTACCATCCCAGACCATTGCTTAGGGAAGTGGCCATGGGACAAAGGCAAAAAACGACAACTGGAATATCAATCCAGGAAAAATGAAATGTGTTGAAGCGCTTGACGTCAAAGATGAAGGTCGCTAGTAGAATCCCATACGATGTGGCGGAAGCCTTTGTCAAATCTGGAATGCCTGGCAAGACTATATTGGCTTGCGGCAAAAACAGCCAAGCCAGGATGAAGCTGATGACAACTGCCGTTTGTGCGGGAACACGCTTAAACAGATATAGAACAAAGGGAATCCAACCGTATATGGCGAGGTAAGCAATAGGTGACATAGCATTTTACTCGTGCAATTGACTAGTTAGACCCTGCATCAGGGGAGCAGTGCTGCGATCGCGCAACGTATTCTCGTATGTTTTTCGGCCCGTGTTGGCTGCAGCAGGAGCTTCTTCCGGCAAAAATTTAGCATGTCGCTTAATTTCAATCATATCAATGTCTATTATCAATTAACCTGTCAGAGCTCAGTTCAGACATGCACTATTGCGCACTATTCTAGAAAGGCGCTAATGGGCAGCTCAAATCCAAAAACATGTCGAGCCAAGGCAATGGCGGCGACGCTTAAAATCATGATTGCTGTAGCCAAAATATCTTGCTTTAGAAAGGATAGCTCTTCACGGTACAGACCGTACGCAGCAACGCTGTAGGGTAGTATGTCATTCAATGCGATTGCTCCGATTGCACCAACTAGTCCGAAAGCGCGATAGCACAGCGGCACGAGAATTATCATATAAATCAGCTTGAAATTGTATCCAACTGCCCCATAAATTGACTGGCCAACTGCTAAAGCAATAGAGTTGGACAAAGAGAACAAAATCATTGGCCAGATCCCTATTGCCAAGAGCGGAAGCATCCAGGCTGCCTGCTCATAGTTTTCGTCATAAAGAGATAGGATAATGAAATCGCCAGTATTGAAAAGTACTGCAACACCCAAAGCCATCCCCACTAGAAGAGGCCAGCGCTTGGGAGAGATTGCCTTTCTCAATGCTGCTCTGGGCTGGCTAGCCTGTTTAGACACAAGTGGAAAGATGACTTGGCCCGATAGACGGTTGATGACTTGGCTAGGCAAATCAGCTAGCGTGAAGGCAACCGTGTATATGCCTAGCATCTCAAATGAAAACAGTTTGCCTAAAATAAGCCGGTCTGACTGAGATGCTAGGAAGGTCATTGCGGTAGAGACAAATATCCATTTGCCAAACGATAAGATTTCCCGCACCGCCTCCCGATCCCAAGTAAATTGATGCTTGAGCTGAGGAATAAGCTTGTGACTCCACGCCATTTTAATAATCGCAGCAAAAATATTTCCTCCCACTAAAGCCCAGACCGTTGGGCTGATTAGAGCCCAGGTTACTATCACAGAGAGGGAAATTGCCTGCGAAATAAATTCAAAAATGGTGAGTTTTCCAAGATTCAGGCTCTTTTTCATTAACTCGATCGATGCAGAGTTAAAACCTTGAATAATGGTTGTGATGCTAACAATTGGAATTAGCCACAGCAAACGACTGTCTTCGTAGAAAGAGGCTAGGGGCCAGGTGATAATTAGGCCGCAAATCCAAAGGCCAAGCCCCCGAATAACCTGAATTGTCCAAGCCGTATTGATAAAGTCAATATCGTCTCCGCGCTTATTCTGAATCAGACTTGGACCAATGCCGAGATCAGAGAATAAGAGTAGACCTAATATAAAGGTGTTAATCAGACTCATCAGTCCAAAGTACTCTGGAATCAGCAGACGAGTCAGGATGAGGTTACCAGCAAACCTAAGGCCTTGACTTGCACCGTAGCCGATAAATGTCCAAGCAGCACCCTGGATTGCTTTCTTTTTAAGGGAGACCATAAATGTGAACTAGTGGTTGGGCCATTGGCTTCTCAAAGCCGTACTCAAAAGATAAATACAGCCTAAAAGCTGCTGCTAGACTGAGACTTGACTAGAATCTCGAAGCCTCGATGAACTGACAGGTTCAGTGATGGACTGTGGTAGTTCATCTGATGAGAAGAGCGCCTTGAGGCGAAGGGCTTCAGTGGCTGCATCATGATTGCGTTGAACGCGGGCCCTTCCTGTCTGCCCCATCTGCTCTAAACCTTCCTTAGGGGACTTCAAAAGCGACATCATCGCTTCCGCCAGTTTCTCAATAGCACCTGGCGGAACGAGCCATCCACAGGAGCCGGGCTCTACAAGTTCTGGAATAGCAGCGACATACGTGCTTATGACCGGTCGCCCGAGCGATAGGGACTCCATAATGACGACGGGTAGTCCCTCGGCGAAGCTGGGCAGCACCGAAGCCTGTGACCCAATGATATGGGCCTTGACCTCTGCGCTACTTGCCCATCCAGTGATGGTGATGCGGTCTGTGAGGTTCAGCTCGCGAATGCGGCGCTCGATGGGCGATCGCAGAGGGCCATCGCCAACCAGGACGAGGTTGAATGGAATCTTGTCGGCTAAAAGCCCAGCGGCTTCAATCAGCATTAGATGCCCTTTTTGTTCGGAGAGCCGCCCTACACACACCAGTTGGGGAATATCCGGCAGCTCCTGTATTGGGGCGGATAGATAATCCTGGTCGACACCGCAGCGAACAATCCTGATTTTCGACCAATGTTCAAACCCGCACCAGCGATAGAGCTGACTGCGGCCAAATGAGCTAATTGCAACAACAAACTTGGCGCGCTCTATTTTCTGCGTCAGCCCAATCCCACTGACGCGATCGAACTCCTCTGGCCCATGGACCGTAAAGCTATAGGGAATGCCAGTCAATTGGCTTGCCAACATTGCTACGGTGGCTGAGTTGGTTCCAAAGTGGGCGTGTACATGGGTAACCCCTCCGGATAAAAGCCAGTCGGCCAGCGTGCAAGCCTCGAAGAGATAAATGAGGTGGTAGAGAATGCCGCGATCGCCGCGCCTACCCACGCTAAACGCTAGACCAAGCGCCGTCAGGAAAGCTCTAGGTCGGGTCAGCACCATCTTTAGAAAACCCAGTATTAGAACATAGATTGGCTGACTCAGAATGACCTTTGTTTTGTGCAGCTCTTGCTTATCGGCATCGTCGACGAGCTCCCCGCTGCACGAGCGAATTGAAAACCGCAGTATGGCTACGCCGTGGCTCTCCAGGCTCAAGATTTCTCTACGAATAAAACTATGGCTAACCTTTGGGTATTGATTGACTAAGTAGGCGACGGTAGGCATAGATATAATTTCTTTATAGAAAACGGGTCAAGTGAGTAATAAAACTTAGATATTGCAATTGATGGCGCTTAAACGGGTGCGATCGCGCCTAACGCTCATTAGGCTCTGAGCCAGGGGTCTAGTCTAGTTAACCCCGGCTAAAGGTTAGCAAAACATTGGATCCCCGCGGCATCAATCTTGCAGGTCACCCATGGGTAACCCACAGACAGATCGCCTGCCATCTTTAAAATAGGGCAGGCCGTGCAGTGCCCGTTGACCTCCGGCTAGACGCTCACTGACTCTTCATTATTCTGAAGTTCGGCAATGACGCTACTGACACAGGCCTCTATTTCCATGGGCAGCCTCAGCGCAAGGAAAAAACGAGTGTTTTTAAGGGGACGCATGTCATCCTTTGATGATTATGGGCCTCTGCCGCGTCCGGCTTGAGCCAAAGACCAGCTTTGTACTCTAAGGTTAGGATGTCATAGTGGATATCTATATCGCCAGGGGAGAAAGCCATGGTAAAGATTGCCGTAATTGACTACGACATGGGCAATTTACACTCTGCCTGTAAGGGAATTGAAAAAGCCGGCGGCTGCCCCTATGTAACCGATCGCGCAAGCGAAATCGCCCGTGCTGACGCCGTTATTCTTCCCGGTGTAGGAGCCTTTGACCCTGCGATGCAGCACATCCGCGCCCGTGATCTAGAGGCGCCTATTCGAGACGCGATCGCCAGCGGTAAGCCCTTTCTAGGCATTTGCCTGGGGCTACAAATTTTGTTAGAGGGTTCTGAAGAAGGAAAGGAGCCCGGACTGGGCATCATTCCTGGCACGATTCGCCGCTTTCGCCCAGAGCCCAGCATCACGATTCCGCAGATGGGGTGGAATCAGCTTGACTTTGCTCAAGCCGACCTGTCCCTGTGGCAGCAGCTTCCAGCACGCCCATGGGTTTATTTTGTCCACGCTTACTACGCGGACCCTACCGATCCGACTGTGGTCGCCGCCACTGTAACCCACGGTTCCCAAGTCGTGACAGCGGCGATCGCCAAAGATAATCTCACAGCCGTGCAGTTTCACCCGGAGAAATCTTCTGCGGTCGGGCTGCAAATTTTGGCTAACTTTGTCCATACTGTGCAGCAGGCGATCGCCGTTGCCGTTTAGCCTGCAGTCTGTCAAACTTTGGGCCACCCGCCATGACCCTCCGCATCCACGGGAACCGCTTGCTTAAAACGCTGCCGGGGCAGAGCACCCGGCCAACGTCAGCGCGGGTGCGGGAGGCGGTATTCAATATCCTTCAAGGTAGCATTGCCGGATGCCGCTGGCTAGACCTATGCGCGGGCAGCGGCGCCATGGGAGCTGAGGCCCTTAGCCGAGGCGCAAGCTATGTCCTGGGCATCGAGCAATCGGGGCAAGCCTGCGCTGTTGTGTCGCAAAACTGGCAGCGGGTAGCGCGCCATGGTCAAACCTTCGACGTGGTGCGCGGCGATGTGGCGAAGCAGCTCTTGCGCCTTGAGGTCGAGCCGTTCGACGTCATCTACTTCGACCCGCCCTATGCCAGCAATCTATATCAGCCGGCCCTGACGGCGATCGCCGCCCGTTCAATTCTTAAGTCAACAGGAGCGCTTGTGGTCGAACATGCGGCCAATATCGCGCTTCCTGTTACTCTATCTGGATCCTCTGAGGGAAGCGGCGGGATGGCGCTGAGCTGCTATCGGCAAAAAGCCTACGGGCGCACTCGCCTTTCCCTTTACGGCACCTATGCTGATTCATGAGTAGCCGTAGTCCAGCAGGTTTTAGCTGCTTTTGGAGCAAGCGCCTTCCGCAGCTCCCGCTTAGGCCCGCTGCTTAGCCAGCGTCTATGAATTGAGCTGATTGCCGCGACGGTACTGCAGGTATGCGGCAACGAATAGGCCTGCCAACGTAATTGGAATCAGACCTAGCACAATGCCGGACAGTAAAGGCTCAACCATGGATTCATCTCCTATCTGTGTCCTAATGTTCTCTCTAAATCATACGGGGTAATCTTACCGAGAGCGTGGCGTTGTACCAATATTGCGGCATGCCTCCCCGATCTTGCTCAGGCGTGCGCGCCGCAGCCCAAAGCTATGAAAAACCTTAAAGCCAGCCTGAGTTGGCGTTAAGAAGGATAAAGTATAAAGTGTTAAATTAGATAACAATACTCCTAGCATTGACTAAAGAACTTTTGAACGAGCGGACAGCACCAGACCTTGACGCAGTTATCCAAGGACTTTCCTTGGCCATTGTCGTGATGCTGTTTATAGCCCTGCTCTTCTTGCTAGGGATGTACCAAACTCGCTATTCCGATCCCTATATTCGCAGCGTTCTGTCAACGTCAGGGGATGCCGAGCGGGGCAGCGCAATATTTCAGATGAATTGTGGCACCTGCCATGGGCTTTACGGGGACGGCTTGGTTGGACCGAGTCTCCACAAGGTGTCTGAGCGCAAATCTCGGGTTGCCATCATCAAGCAGGTTATCAGCGGCAATACCCCTCCCATGCCGCAGTTTCAGCCTAACCCGAAAGATATGGCCGATCTTCTGGAGTATCTCGAAATCCTTTAAGATTCAGCCTCGTATATTTCCAAAGGCAGCTCATCCGGATCAAAGAAGAAGGTGAACTTTCGGTTGGTGATTTTATCCACACGGACCGGTTCCACGTCAACCCCCTGTTCGATTAGGTACTCTACCATCTTCTCAACGTCTTCAACGGCGAAAGACAAGTGACGCAGCCCTCTGGCCTCAGGGCGAGAGGGCCGTGTAGGTGGGTTGGGAAAAGAAAAGAGCTCGATACGGTCGCGATCGCCCACTTTGAGATCTAGCTTGTAGGAGTCGCGCTCAGCCCGATAGGTTTCCTCAATGACAGGAAAACCAAGGATCTCAGTGTAAAACAGCTTAGACCACTTGTAGTCTGAGCAGATGATGGCGACGTGATGAATCGACTTAATATGCATTAATCGCAGAGGTATCGGGACGAATGGCGCGCTGCAGAGTCAGCGCATCTCTAAAGTTTAGCAACGCCTTGGAAATTCGCGTCAAATCTTCAGAGGCAGGCGCCTAGAGAAAAGGCCAGATTAGCTCCGCGCACCGTTGATCTGGCTTGGCAGTAGCCTAGGCTCTTCCACCGCCCGTCGAAATTCTTCGACCTGGTCATTAAAGTCGATGGGCATCACGGCGACGACATTCTCGTGGGGGCGCGGGATAATCACCCAGGTTTCCAGAACGCCACCGGGGGTATTTTCAGCGGCTTCAACGCCTGCGGCCATCGCGGCCTTAACCTCAGACACATCCCCTCGAATGTTGACCACAAAACGGGCGCTTCCCCCTCGGATGTAGCCAATCAAAGTGACGCGGCCCGCCTTAACCATGGCGTCAGCGGCGGCCAGCACGGGCGGAAATCCTTTCGTTTCGAGCGATCCAACTGCCTGAGGCATACCAAGTCTCCTTACGGCCAATATCTCCACCTTATTCTACGGGTGTTTGCTGCTGTTTTTGGTCCAACCCTCGCCTCATGTCAGCATTTGGACGATTCTTCAAATCCGCTTAGCAGGAAGCAACGCTTCGACATAAAAGTCAACATTACAGCACGCGGAACGGCTCTGAATTCTCAGTGAAATCGATGGGCATCACCGAGACCGTATTCGGCGTCGGGTTGGGAATGTAGCAATGGCAGGTGACTTGGCCGTTGTAGGGCAGATCGCTAGCGGCGAGCTTGCCCGCCTCCATGGCGCGCTTGACTTCCGCCACGGGCCCCCGGATGACTACAAAATGGCGACCGCTATCGGCCTGCTCTCGCCGCACGAAGGTGACGCGGCCCGCTTTGATCATGGCGTCTGCCGCCAGCATAGAGGCGGGCAGGCCGTGGGTCTCAATCACTCCAACAGCAATAGGCATTTTAGAATTCTCCTGTTTCGGCGGCGTTTGTTACTACACTTACTGGCGTTGCTGATTTGATGCATGAATTTGGCGGACATGGCAATGCCATGGTACGTGTTTAGCGACTTTGGACAAAAAGCCATAGGCCTTGGTCTTACCCCCCTCAATTCCCCCTTGGAAAGGGGGGAAGCTATGTTCTCCCCCTTGAAAAGGGGGTGCTAGAGGGGGTAATCCGAGACGCTAAACATATACATGCCATGTCCCTACGGCTGGATCTGGGCTTATCCGGTGCGGCGGTCCATCCCTTTCAGGGAATCAACCCATTGATTAAAAGCGCCCTAAGCCCAAAGGCGCCTAAACCTTAAGCAGACTAGGCTCATTCGCAGAAGCAATTACCTGCTCACAGCGCGATTGAGGATAGGCCCAACCGTAGTGGCACTCGTTCGGATCGCCCCAGCACAAGCCTAAATATAACTCAGTCCGGCCCGCCTCAATCTCAACCCACTCTGCAGCCTGGATATGCTGATTAGCCTGGCTCACAGAAATCGGTCGAGTCGGGCCGAGCTGCCACAGGGGCATCTGGTCAGCATTCGCTCGCCAAAAGGCGAGAATCTTGGCCTTGCTGGCAATCAGATCGTCTTTGTCACGGGGGATGGCAACGAGCTGATTATGAATTTCAGGGAAATGAATCACCTGCCCGTTGAACCGGCAGCTGCGCTGCACTAAGCCCGAAACGCCATGCTCAATTTGGTATTGGTGAATCTGACTGCGAAAGTCTCGGTAGGCATAGACCTTACTGAGCTTCTCAGTGCCGAGCGCTTTTTCCATCACCGGGTCGCTCAGCCGGCTCGAAGACAGCAAGAGGCGATCGCCCTTCCAAGCGGCTCGAAGCTCATCGTCCAAAATTCGAATCAGCTGCTCGGTGGTGTAGGCCATGCTGTGAAATGACTAGTCCAGATAGCCCAGCATATCGTCCATGTTTTCGGTGCTATTGTCGCCGACGGGGCGGTTGCGCGGCAGGGGGCGGACCGGGGGGCGACGAATATCGATAGACTGGGGCGATCGCTGCAGATCGGGCTTGTTGGCTTTGGGGGCGGGCTGAATGTTGTAGCGGGGATCAGAGGTCATGATTTAATAGCGGTAATACTGTGAGTCACCCTTACGCCGGCGGCTACAAACTGCCTCAAAGTAAAGGCCTTAAAGCAAATGCCGGCGAAAGACGCAGTGGCGCGGTGGCTTCTCCTATCTTACTCGCCAACTCCGCCCAAATCGCGATCGCCCTACGCGCCTTCTCAATTACGCTTCCTCAGCCTCTATGTATTCTTCCTTAAGGTAGGTCCGCTATGGTAGCTTCCCCTTGGCTAATCGCTATTACCCTCAACACCGCTCTAGGGGCGATCGCCTGGATAGCGCCTAAAAAGCTGCTTACCCCGGCTGGCCTGCTGCACGCCTGGGCCTTGGGCGTCCTCATCTGGGGCACCCTGGGGCCAGCGGGATACGGCGTCATCATGGCCTACTTTTTAGTGGGGTCTGGGGTGACGCGGGTGGGGCTGACGGAGAAGGCCGCCGCCGGCATCGCGGAAAAGCGCTCTGGGGCACGGGGTCCAGAAAACGTTTGGGGCTCGGCCTTCACGGCGGCCCTGTGCGCCTTGGGGATCTGGGTTGTTTCGCTGGCGCAGCCTGAGGGCGCGGGCATTTGGACGGCAGCGCTGCTACTGGGCTACGTCGCGAGCCTCAGCACTAAGCTCTCGGACACCTGCGCCAGCGAAATTGGCAAAGCCTACGGCAAGCGCACGTTCTTGATCACCACCCTCCAGCCGGTTCCAGCGGGGACTGAAGGGGCCGTGAGCTTGGAGGGTACGCTGGCGGGGCTGGTGGCTTCCCTGGTTTTGGCGCTGCTGGGGTGGGGCCTAGGGCTGATTAGCTTTGTCGGCGTGGGTCTGTGTGCGATCGCGGCCTTCGTGGCGACGAATTTAGAGAGCTTGATCGGGGCGACGGTGCAGGAGCAGTTCGATTGGCTGACCAATGAGCTGGTGAATGTGATTAATACCCTGATTGGGGCGGTGGTGGCGATGGGGCTATACGGAATACTATCGCTGACTTGAGCCAAAGTCACTTTGGGAACTGGAGGCGATCGCGGCACTCCTATAATGGAGAAACCGCAGCATGGAGTCATGGCAATGCCGTCCCCCTTCCCCGGCATGAACCCCTATTTGGAGCATCCCGATCGCTGGTCTACGGTACATAATCGCCTGATTGTAGCGCTTGCAGATGTCCTGACGCCCCAGCTTTTACCCAAGTATCAGGTGGATATTGAAAAGCGGGTGTACAGCATTCTCGGAATAAATTCTCTATTCGTCGGTCGACCTGATGTTACCGTTCAGCGTCCGCGAACGGATGGGGCTGAATCAGGCACCGCTGTCGCGGAGCGATCTGTAGCGCCTGCCAACACAGCGTTCGCAAATACCCAACCGCTGAAGGTCAAGCTTCCCATACCAGAAGAGGTGCGGGAGGCCTATTTAGAAATTAAAGAAGCCGCTACCCAGACGGTGATTACCGCTGTTGAAATCTTGTCTCCCTCAAATAAGCGGGGCGAGGGTCGGGAAAAGTATCAGCGCAAGCGTCAGCAGGTGTTGAGCAGCCAAACAAACTTAGTGGAAATTGATCTCTTGCGGGACGGCGCGCCTTTACCCTTGTTAGGGGAGGCGCCCCAGAGCCGATATCGCATTCTTGTCTGCAGAGCTAGCGATCGCCCCACGGCGGATCTGTACCCCTTCAACCTGGCTGAACCAATTCCGTCCTTCACGCTGCCGCTTCAAAGCAGCGACCAAGAGCCCACGGTACAGCTTCAAGACTTGCTGAGCAGCATTTACGATCGCTCTGGCTATGACTACTTTATCGACTACGGCACGGACCCCTTACCGCCGCTGTCTGATAACGAAAAGCGCTGGATTGATGCCCTCCTGAAAGATAAGGGCCTGCGGCTCTAGCCCTGCATGAGCTGCTGCCGCAGGTTGCGAATTGCTGCACCTGTGCCCTGGGTCAAAGCGGCCTGAAACACCTGCTCTATCAACACTGACAGGTCATCTACCGTGGAGAAATAGCGGCTAGCTGGCTGTGGCTGATAGCGATCGCCCGCTAGGGCATAGATTTGCAACCCCGCTTTGCGAAATAGCCACACTTCTGGAACCTGGTAAGGCAGATAATCTTCCACCGCCGTATAGCTGGTCACGTCCACCTCAATCACCAGATCCGGGGGGAGGTTACTGCGCCAGTCAATGCGATCCTGCCCTACGGCGGCTCTCCAGTTATCGATGTAGAAGCAGTAGTCGGGCTCGATGCCCGTCTCCTCTGGCAGGTCCATTGTGATTGGGGTGAAAGCTTCGTAGTTGCGCGTTTGGCTGTCGAGCAGGACTTCAACAACTCTAGCCAATAAGTGGGCTTCGCGTCCGTGTCTGGGCAGAGGGCTCATCAAAAATATCTCGCCATTACAAAACTTGATGCGGGGGATGGCGCCATCCCCCCGGCTATCCCGGAGGCTGCAATAGTCCTGCCAAGTGCCGGGGATGCGTAGCACACTGCCCGCGGGGAGTTGAATGTTGTCCTTTGAGATCACGGCGTACATGGCATAATCCTGAATAACCGACGGGAGTGGGGCATGAATAGCCTGCGGGCTTACATACCGCTGACTGTAAGGGCGAGGGGCCGCCCAACCGTGACCTATACGCTCACATACCGGCGCACGTAGCTCTCCAAAGACTCCAGCTTGAGGCCAAAGGTCTTCTCTAGCAAGGCCACTTCCTCCGTCGAGCAGAAAAACTCATTGCCCAGCAGCGTCCGCAGTGTCCCTAGGTTCTCCTTCAGCTCTGGGTTGACAAACCCCACCGCCGTACGCACCCCGTCCACCACCGACAGCGGCACATTGACAACAATCGGCTCCCGATTGAAGATCTGGCCGAAGATGCGGGGAATATCCTGGCGCTGGAGCACGTCCGGGCCACCCACGGCAAAAATTTCGTTGCGGGCTGCCTCGGTGTGGGCTGCCGTTGCGGCGATGTAGGCCAAATCATCCGTGCTGACGATGGAGGTGCGAGAGGCCGGTTCACCAATCAGCAGGTAGAACCCCGTCTGCTTAAGCCGCTCTGCCAGAGGAACTAGGTTAGAGGCAAAGCCGGACGGACGCAGAATCGTATGGGATAGGCCGCTGCGCTGCAGATACTTCTCCACCTCCCGCTTGGCCTTGAATACGGGGGAATCTTCGTAGCCCCGGTCGGCCCCTAGGACAGAGATAAAGGTCATGTGCTTCACCCCCGCTGCCTTAGCGCTGTCGATCAGGTCAATGTTGGCCCGGTAGTCGATGTCTTGGACGCTGGCCTGGCTAGCCTCGTTGGTGCCGTGGGCGCTGATGACGTGCTGGATGCCCTGGAGCGATCGCTCAATGTCCCTGGGCTTGAGTAAGTCGCCGATAAATACATCCGCCCCGCGTCCCTCTAAATCGCCGTAGCGAGACGTCAGTCTAGTGAACGCCCGCACCGGCTGCTTCTGCTCGCACAGCCGCTTGACAATGCGGCGGCCCAAATCACCGGTTGCCCCAGTCACCAAAAACATAAGCCCCGCTCCCTTACTTCAATAATCTTTATGTGCTGGTACTCTAGCTCGATTTTATCGCCCGCCCAATAATCTGAGGGCTGACAATGGCGGGCACCGGGGCGCGAAAGCGGTCGTAGCTCACCCGCTCAAACCCAGCCGCTTCGATGGCGGGGCCGGTGTCTCGGTCGAGGCAGCAGCCGTCGCCGATAACACGCCACGCCGGTTTGAGCCCGCCCTGAACCCGTCGCAGAAACGTCTGGGGCGGGGCGGCGACGTGCTCTAGGAAATAGAAGGTACCCCCCGGCTTCAGCACCCGCAGAATTTCCTGCAGCACCCCGTCCAGATTGTTCACTGAGCAGAGCACTAAGGTGCTGATCACAGCGTCAACGCTGCTATCCTCGGCCTCTAGCCGCTCCGCGTGTCCCGTCTGGATATGGATCTGCAGATTGGCCTCGTCTGCCCGCTCTCGCAGGTAGGCGTGCATGTAGGGGTTGGGCTCGATGCCCGTCCACTGCACTGAGGCCGGGTAGTAAGAGAAGTTGGCGCCTGCCCCAGGGCCAATTTCGAGCACCGTCCCCTGTAGGTCGGCAAATAGGGCTTGCTTGCGATCGCTCACCGCTGTTTCGTACTGGGCGGTGCCGTGGGCCATTAGCCAGGCAAACAGGCGCTGATACCAGCCGGGTGGGGAGGAAGTCATAGGATTAGATTTTTATGCATCCGCCAGCGTCACTACCACCGGAGCGTGGTCGCTAGGCTTGGTCAGCTTGCGCGGCTCTACATCAATTCTACAGGCGGTGGCCCGCGCATACAGGGGGGGAGACAGGTAGTGGTGGTCGATGCGCCAGCCCCGATTACGGCTAAACCCGCCCGTGCGGTAGTCCCACCAGCTAAAGTGACCACCATCGGCGGTGAACTTTCGAAAGGCGTCCGCTAAGCCCAGGTCAATGAGCCCCTGCAGCGCCTCTCGTTCGGTGGGAGAGGCCATAATGTGGTCTGGCTTCTTGGGGGCGTAAATGTCGCGGTCTTCTAGGGCGATGTTAAAGTCCCCGCACACCAGTAGGCTAGCGTCGTCAGCCAGCAGCGCCTTTAAGTAGCGCTGCAGCATGGCCAGCCAGCGCAGCTTATAGTCATACTTGTCGCTGCCCACGGAGGAGCCGTTGGGCACGTAGAGATTGACCACGCGGACGCCGTCTAACACGCCCGTAATCACGCGCTTCTGCTGGTCAAGGTCGCCAACATCCACATCAGTCAAGATGCCGGCAAACCCAGTACTCACTTCGGTGAGGGAACTGCGGCTCACCAAGGCCACGCCGTTGTAAGATTTTTGGCCGCTGATATAAGTTTGATAGCCCAGCTCTGTAAAAGGCGATCGCGGAAAGTCTTCGTCCACCACCTTGGTTTCCTGCAAGCACAGGATATCTACAGGGCTATTCTGCAGCCAGTCGGTCACCTGCTCTAGGCGCGAGCGGACTGAGTTGACGTTCCAGGTGGCAATTTGCATAGGCCTATTAGATTGAACCAATGGGTGGCGCCTCAAGATTATCGTTTAAATCTGGCCCAGCGGAGTGGCTCATTTCACGTAAACTGTGGAGGCACGCCATCCCCTGTGCGCTATGCCTGACGACGCCCGTTTCCTAATCAAGCTTCTGGTCGCCTCCGCCGCGATCGCTGCGCTAATTAAATACGTCGGTCCCCGCCTTCCACTCCCCGCCACCGGGCCAGTTGCCCTCACCATCGTGCTGGTACCTGTGGCGGGTACGGCGCTGTGGATGCTGGGGCAGGCTCAGCGCTGAGGGAAAACGCATGCGCACCTTAGACGAAATCAACGGCAAAATTTCAGACCGCAAGGCCGTCGTCTGGACAGCCCAACAGGTCAAGGCCCAGGTCCAGGAGCAGGGGGTAGAAGCGATCGCTCAGGCTGTGGACGTGGTGACCTGTGGCACCTTTGAGCCCATGGAATCCTCCGGCGCAATCCTCAACCTGGGCCACACCGACCCCCCGATCAAAATTCGCCAGTGCTGGCTGGACGGCGTGCTGGCTTACTCAGGCTTCGGCGCTGTGGATCTCTATTTGGGGGCCACCCAAATGGCGGAGGCGTCCCCGCTAGGCGATGGAGACAGCGAAGAGGCGCGAGAGCGGGGCGGTGGCCACGTCATCGCCGATCTAATATCGGACAAGCCGGTACAGCTGCGGGCCATCGGGCAGATGACAGACTGCTACCCGCGGGCTTCCCTGGAAATCACCATCACCCGCAGCTCCATCAACCAGTTTTACCTATTCAATCCGCGGAATCTCTACCAAAACTTCATTGTGGGGGTCAACGGAGGCGATCGCCTTCTAGCCACCTATCTAGGCCCGCTGCAACCGCGCCTGGGCAACGCCGTGTACTCTAATCCGGGGGCCATCTCTCCTTTATGGAATGACCCTGAACTGGATGTACTGGGCATCGGCAGCCGCATCTGGCTGGGGGGCGCAGAGGGCTACATTGCCTGGGAAGGAACCCAGCATTTCCCAGTGCAGCGGCGCCTGTCCAACCGGACCCCCATCGGTCCTGCGGCTACCGTCGCGCTGATTGGAGATGCCAAACAGATGTCGTCCCAGTGGGTGCGCGGGTGCTACCTGCGGGGCTATGGCCCCTCTCTCATGCTGGGGGTTGGCGTGGCGCTGCCGGTGCTGACGACCCAAGTGATCGAGCGCTGCGCCGTCAAGGATGAGGACATTGTTGCCCCCGTCGTCGATTTTTCCATTCCCAGACGGGTAAGGCCCACATTTGGTTTGGTGAGCTATCGCCAGCTCAAATCCGGCGCAATCCGCATCGAGGGTCGCACGGTTCGCACCGCACCACTGGCCAGCATTGCCTATTCCCAGCAGATTTCCCTAGCGCTAAAGACGCAGATTGAAGCGGGTCAGTTCTACCTTACCCAGCCCGTCGCGCCGCTCCCGAAGGATCGGGCCTTTATGGCCCAGGACAGCTGGGGCAGCAAGGCTGGCGGTTAAAGGGAGCTAACCTAATCTACTCAGCTGGCGTGGAAGAGGGACTCTTTCGCTTAATTGGCTTAGGCACCGGGCGGGGCGATGCGCTCCCCTGTCCCTGCCTTTGCACTGCAGGGGTAGGCCGGTCTGAGCGCCGCCGTGGCGGTCCCCCCTTACCGCGCCGCGGCGGGCCGCCACGGCGGCGCTTCGTCGGCGGCATATCTTTGATAAAGATGGCCTCTTGAATCACTAGGTCATTGCCCTGGCGCTGGATGTGCATATCCCAAAAAGAGCCCACCGCCCGCCGATCGACGGTTCCCTTCAGCAAGAGCTTGAACGCTCGACCTCGCTTTTCGCCCTTCCGGGGCGCCTGACAGATTTTGATCGTCATATCACCGTTCCGGGACTGGCGCACCACTTCACCTCGAATCGAGAAGTAGCCATCCTGCGTCTGGTCTATGCCGCCGAGAGCTGCTGCTTCAGTCGCCGTTTCAGCACCTGATCGGGGGGGCACCGCTGTAGGCCTATTGACAGGGGCGATCGCCTCTGATCCTGCTTCACTGTCAGGGCGCGCCTCTACACCTGCTGCTGAATCCTCTACCTCATCAGCACTGGAGCGATCGGCCTCAAGGCTATTGGAGCCTTCATCTGCGTCGTCATCAGCGTCATAATCATCGTCGAAGTCGGAATCGACATCATCAAAATCAGCGCCGTCTAAGTCCGCACCATCAAAATCAACGCCGTCTAGGTCATCATCGTCAACGCTGTCGTCCTGATGGAGACTTTCAGGTTCCCAAATACCCACGATTTGAGCATGAAGATCGCTGTTGTTGGGCCGGGTGCGGGGGTAAACCACCCACAGGTGAGGACAGGACAGGTCGACGTGCTTCTTAACCAGGCTCATCACCCGCCCGAGCAGGACAGCATCAATGGCAGTCTCATCCCCGGTAATAATGTTGCCACGGGTAAATTGCTCTTCCGAAGGCTTATATACGCCTCGGATAAGGCCAATTGCCCGGTACTGCAGGGGCTCACTCGCTGGTGGGATAGGAACTTGCCGCAGCGCAGGCTCAGAACCACTGGCAGCTTCAGCGCCACCGGCAGCCTCAGCGCTATTAGCAGCTTCAGCGCCACCACCAGCCTTGACGTCGCTGCTCATCTTGTCTACGTCAGCACCGCCTGCAGCATCTTTCGCTGAAGGCTTAGCGTGCTGGGCGGTGTCCCGTTGTTTCGGTGGCGCTGGCTCTGGCAAAGGCGTTTCGACCTCTATTGGTTTTGAAACCGTCATATCGCTCGTCGTTTTTGAGGGCTGATTCATCTCATCGTCCGCTGAATCCCGAACAGATGTATCAGACATTTGCTCGGCATCTTCTGTAGATGCAGCAGCGTCAGCTCGACCATGAAAGCCACCCTTGGGGGAATTGAAATCTTTTCCTTCCAATGAACGCTGGCCTCCCTCACCACACTTCAACTGACAAAGATACCCACTAGATTAGCATCCGCAATGGGGCCTCTGCTGGATATGTCAATGAGAGAAAATGGAGCTAGAGGCTGATAGCCTAGCTTGCGATAGCTGCCGCATCTTACTTTTCGTTTATACATCTGAAATACCTGACCTCAGGTACCTTTCACCATAACTTCATGGCCGGAACAAGCCGCCGCACCAGGCCGAATTGATCCCATTCCCGTCAATCCCCTTCATAATGGCAATAGAGTTTTGGGAGGATGGGGCGTGTTTGATAAACGCAAACGCTGGTTCGTCAACGCTGTTTTGCTTTTAGCCGTACTGGCCTTCATTGGCATTGCAGCTTTGCCGTTTGGCTCTTTTTTTCAGCAGCAGGCTGAGTCTACGGCAGACACTGTTAGCCCCTCTCAGCAGAATGACTTAGAGGCTCAGGCCCGTGGATACGAGCTAGTCCTTGAGCGAGAGCCGAATAATCAAACAGCGCTTCAGGGCCTCTTGCAAACTCAAATTCAGCTAGGCGACCTAGAGGCAGCCATTGAGCCGCTCCAAAAGCTAGCTGAACTCAATCCTGATCAAACCGAGTATCAAGTGCTGTTGGCCCAGGCTCAGCAGCAAACAGGCGATCGCGAGGGGGCGGCTCAGGTTTACCGCAAGGTCCTCTCGACTAATCCCGGCGATATGAATGCCCTCCAGGGTTTAGTCGCTCTGCTGATCGAACAGGAGCGTCCGCAAGCCGCCATTGGTCTTCTGCAAGACACGCTGCAGACTGCGGACGATACTAATCTCGTTCAGCCTGACAGCGTTGACGTTGCGGCAGTGCAGCTTTTGCTAGGCCAGGTCTACGTTGAGACCGGTCAAGATGAAGCAGCGATGGCGCTCTACGACGAAACGATTGCGAGCTACCCCGAAGATTTTCGCCCCCTGCTGAGTAAGGCTCTCGTCCTCCAGGCGCAAGACCGCAATGATGAAGCCCAGCCCCTGTTCACGCAGGCTGCTGAGCTCGCCCCCGCCAATTATAAAGATGAGATCAATCGGCTGGCCACTTCGCAAACTGAGCCTGCTGAGGGTCCTGTTAGCCGCCCTGAAGATGGGCCCGGCGCAGCCAACAGCGCTGATTCCGACGAGCCCACCAATGAACCTGCTGCTGAGCCCAGTAGGGAGACAGCTCCGGTGGATGCCGCAGCCCCGTCGGATGATGCGGCGGCAGAGTAGCCCATCGCCAAAGCCGATTCTATTTCTCGCTTCAACCTAGATGACCTATTGACCCTGTCCGCCCTATGCCGCTTTCCTCAGACCTTGAGCAAACCTCAGATGCGATGATCGACGACCGGCCTGAAAGGACCGCCACATCGCAGCCAGCCGACTATTGGAACGAGCTCCCCGATGATGCCGAGATGTCATTGTTCGACCACCTTGAGGAGCTGCGCCAGCGAATCTTCTACTCGCTGATCGCCATTGTCATCGCTGTCGTCGGCTGCTTTGCGTTCGTAAATCGCATTGTGGAGCTGCTTGAGGTTCCGGCCCAGGGCGCGAAGTTCCTGCAGCTCTCCCCCGGCGAATATTTCTTCGTTTCCGTAAAAGTAGCGGGCTACAGCGGTCTACTGATAGCGAGCCCCATCATTCTCTACCACATCATTCGCTTTGTGCTGCCGGGGCTCACGCGCCGAGAGCGCCGGCTTATTGGTCCTATTGTGCTAGGGTCAAGCGTTCTATTCTTTGCGGGACTGGGGTTTGCCTACATTGCCCTAATTCCTGCCGCGCTGCGATTTTTCATCAGCTACGGGGCCGACGTGGTGGAGCAGCTCTGGTCCATCGATCGCTATTTCGAATTTGTGCTGCTGCTGCTGTTCAGCACCGGGCTAGCGTTTCAAATCCCTATTGTGCAGCTGCTGTTGGGCACCCTCAAAATTGTCTCAGCAAAGCAAATGCTCTCGGGGTGGCGGTTTGTGCTGTTGGGGGCTGTGGTGCTGGGGGCGATTCTAACGCCTTCCACCGACCCTATCACCCAGAGTCTGTTGGCGGGGGCCGTGCTGGGGCTATATTTCGGTGGCGTTGGTTTAGTCATCTTATTCACCCGTCCCCAGTCGCTGTTGCCAAGTTGACAGCATTTCGTCCTGACCGCACCTGCCGCTTTAGAAGATTGGAATGGTAGATGCACCCTGATTCAATCCCTGGCCAGCTTTTGGCCGGGGATTTTTTTTCGTTAACACGCAGCGCTATACTGGCGGAGGTGCTTTTGATCTTCACTTCTCTAAGATGACCTACAACGCCGAAATTGAGACGAGTCCTGAGCCCGGCATGATTGTTGATGAGACCATCTCAGATAATCTCATCGACATGGTGGAAACCATAATCAGCAGCCTTGAGCAAGACGACAGCGCCATGGTTCGCCGCGTTGAGGGCGGTCACCTGTGGACATTTAAATACGGCAGCGTGGATGTCTTCGTTCAGCTCACGGGCACGACCGATGATGACACCTTTACGGTATGGTCGAAGGTCTTGGACCTGCCTGTGCAGGACGAGGCCCGACTGATGCGTAAGCTGCTGGAGATGAACTGGTCAGATACTTTTGAGGCTTGCTTCTGCATTCTGAGCGGGGACCAAGGCGATCAGGTGGTGATTTCAACCACCCGAGCTGTGGAAGAGATTTCGCCAGGAGAAATCTCCCGCAATATCACCATCGTGGCCACGATCGCAGACGAGCAGGACGACGCGCTCGCGGCAGAATTTCCGGCAGCATAGGTGCCGCAGCCATGGGACGGCTGAACCTCTGGACCAAGGCTCACCGTGGCAAGCGGCGAAACCTCGTATAACGGAAGGGTGTCTGACGGGCCAGTGACCAAAGCGTCATGACTCGGCCAGGCTTGTTATCTACACCAGTTTGTAAGGAGGTTCGCTATGGTAATGATCCACTGGCGATCAATGACGGCAGCTCTAGCGGCCACGGGCATCTTTTCGAGTGCGATCGCCCCTCTGATGGCCCAGCCTGCCGCTGCGCAGTTTCCAGCTCAATCTTCCATAAGAATTAGTCAGCTTCTCGATTCGGCCCGCGTGTCTCTGCGGGCCGGCACCCCGATTGACACCCGCTATGACGAAGTTGACGATGAGGGCAACGCCGTTGAGCGTATTGTGGTCCTCCCAGACGAAACGGCTCCCCTGTCCCTCACGGTAGCCCGCGACATTCGCTCCTCGGCAGGAACGGTGATTATTCCGGCAGGAAGCATCCTAGAGGGTGAGCTGCGCCCCCTATCGGGAGAAGCCTCCGGGACCCAGTTCGTTTCTGAGCAAGTGGTGCTGCCCAACGGCCAGAGCTATGCCATTGATGCCGTTTCCGGCCCCATAACCCGCACTGAAATCATCACTGAAGATAGAGACCCTGACTTTATCAAGGGAGCCGTCATCGGCGCGGCGGCGGCGGCGGTGCTCGCCGAGATTCTAGGGGATATCGATATCCTTGAGGTACTGGGTGGTGCTGGCCTGGGTGCCCTAGGTATTCTCGTCTTTGGCGGCGGCGACGAAGAGGTGGAAGTGGTCGTGGTTGAACCAAACCGCGATTTAGACGTTGCGCTGCGCTCTGATTTCGCCTTTTAAGCACTAGACGCCAATTTTCTTCTGCCCGATACCCTGGCACTGTATCTCCGTGCACTTGACGCAGCGGGCAATATAACAACCCATGTCGTCGCGGGGATGGTTTCTGCAGGCTCATATAGAATACGGGTATTCTATAGGCTACTTCATATTGCCGCCAGTATCGTATGAGTCTGTGCATCAACCCCCGCTGTCCGCAGCCCAACCATCCCGACAATCAAACCCAGCAGTTTTGCCAGCGGTGTGGCGCTGTACTCACATTGCAGGGGCGCTACCGCGTCATGCGGCTATTGAGCGATCGCAGCGGCTTTGGCTACGTGTATGAGGCCTTTGAGCAGAATGTTCCGAAGATCTTGAAGGTGCTCAAGGAGATCCACAACGACAATCCAAAGGCGGTGGAGCTGTTTGAGCAAGAAGCTCGAGTGCTGAGCCAGCTTCAAGATCCGGGTATTCCCTTTATTGACGAAGCGGGTTGCTTTCAGTTTCATCCCACCTCCAGCAGCCCGCCGCTGCACTGCATCGTCATGGAAAAAATTGATGGGCCCAACCTGCGGGAGTGGATGAAACAGCAGGGGAACCACCCCATCAATGCGACTCTAGGCCTAGACTGGCTGATTCAACTGGTTGAGATTCTCCACTTAGTCCACCAGCACAGCTACTTTCACCGAGACATCAAGCCCGAAAACATTATGCTCCGCTCTAGCGGAGAGCTGGTGCTGGTAGATTTTGGGGCCGCCCGAGAAATGACCGGCACCTATTTTGCTCGCTTAGAAGAAGCGGAAGGCGTAACGCGGGTCAGCTCTACAGGCTACACGCCTCCGGAACAGGAGCGAGGTCGTGCCGTGCCGCAATCTGACTTCTACGCTCTGGGCTGTACCCTGATGTTTCTACTCACGGGTCAGCATCCCATGGAGCCCAATATCTATAACGCGCTGTCCAACCAGTTCCACTGGCGGCAGTATGCGCCCCATGTGCCCCCTGCCCTAGCTGACCTGATCGATGACCTGACGGCGGCTCGCGCCATCGATCGCCCTGAAAATACCCAGGTGTTGCGCCAGCGCCTCGCTGAAATCAAAGCGGCCCTGCCTGCCTCTGCAAGCGTTCCAGCAGGCGATTCACCTGGTTTATCTGCCGCTACCGCGCCCGATATCGACGTCACCGAACCCCCTCAGATGATGCCCTATGGCTCCCGCCACACACTTTTGCAGTCCGAAGAAAAGACAATTTTACAGCCCAAGCGCCGCCCCAGCTGGCTCCTGGCCTTGGGGGCTATTGGGCTTTGTGCAGTAGGCCTCATCACGGCTCGCTGGTTTCGGCCAGTTCCCTCCGCCCAAAGCCAAATCCAAGCGCCCTACGCCGAGATGACGACGCTGAGTGGCCATAGCGCTAAAGTCAATGACCTTGCCCTGAGCGTGGACCAATCCCTGCTGGCCAGCGCCAGCAATGACCAGACCGTTAAGCTGTGGGATCTCGAGCAGGGACAGGAGCTGCGATCGCTGCCAAGCCCCGGTAACCGGGTCCAGGCCGTCACCTTCAGCCCGGATGGAAAGTTACTCATCAGCGGCGGCAGCGGTGGGGTCATCAGCGTCTGGGATGTGACCAGTCAAGATCTGGTCAACACCTTTGTGGGGCATCGCAGCGCCATCAATGACCTCAAGGTCAGTCAAAATGGGCAAATGCTCGCTAGCGCCGGCGCCGATAACGCTATCTATTTGTGGAACATGGAGACTGGGGAGGTTGTTGATGTTCTGGAAGGGCACTACAGCTTTGTCAATGCGATCGCCTTTACCCCCGACGGCAGAACCCTCGTCAGCGGTTCGGCAGATCAAACCATACGGATTTGGGACCTCGACACAAAAGCGTCAGTGGCGCTGTCAGGCCATGAGGCATACATCAACAGCGTCGACATTTCCCCTAATGGAGAGATCCTAGCCAGCGCTGGCGCTGACGGGGACATTGTCCTCTGGCGTCTGAGCGAGCAGACGGCTATGGGACGCCTGACGGAACACACCGGCTACGTCAATGCGCTTAAGTTTATCCCGGACGGTAAAACGCTGATCACTAGCAGCGCCGATCAGACGATAAAGGTTTGGGATTGGCAAACCCAGACCCTAGACTACTCCATACCCTGGGAAGATACCTTTATCGACACTCTGGCTGTCCGGCTGGGCAATCCCTACTGGCAAATTATGGCTGGGGGCCAGGGCAGCACGGATATCAGAATCTGGCGCATCGACTAGGCTCACCCAGAAGCTGGCTCAGGTCCTACCCGCGATCGGGCTCAATGGACTCTGAAGGATACCCTACGGCCTTCCAAGCCGCTAAGCCACCCCGAAGCTCAGCCACGTTGGCGTATCCCACTTCCCGCAGCAAAACGGCGGCAACTGCCGTCTCATCATCCGTCTCGCCATACACATAAATGTCGCGATCTTTCTCTAAAGAAGCCTCTGCCTGTCGCATCAGTTCGTCAGCAGGCATGGAGATCGCCCCCAGGATGTGCTCCTGGTTAAACTGCTTGCGATCGCGGACGTCCAAAATAGTCAGGGCAGGCTCACCCCAATCGAGACGCGCCTTTAGGTCGTAGACACGAACCTTGGGCTTGACGCCGGGTGGTGTCGGAAACGGATTGAGTGTGTTGACCATAGCGCGTGCCGTTGTGTGTGAGTATTTGGAGCGTAACTATTGCAATTTAGCAATCTTTTTTAAGATTTACAACATACTTTTTTACAATTTCTCATAGAGATTTCCCCATTTACCTTTGGTTCTCTCAGCAAACTGCCCGCTAATTCTGAGCTACAAATTCTACTAATACGGTTAGATGGAGACCTCCGCTGCGTCCTCCACCGACAGCAGGCGCTGGGTTTGGCGCTGGCTGGGGAGGCGATCGCAGCACACGGCAAAAGGACAGGTTTCACAGGCCGCTGCCGTCGGCGGAAGTTTCGGGAAGGGCCGCTGGGGGTATTGCGCTAGCCCTTGGTCAATCTGCCGCAGACAATCCGTTAAGTCGACGTGGGTTTGACGGTGTTGGGCAGCGCTGTAGGACAGGGAAACTGACCGCGGAGCGGGATGGTCTGGCGTCAGGCGCACGAACCAATAGATCATCGACAGGGCCTCAGGGGGATAGGGCCCTGCTTCGGCCAAGACATACAGGTACAGCCGGGTTTGCCAGCTCTGGGCAAGCTGATCTGCCGTGGGGGGCCGGGCATAGGTCTTCCAGTCGTAGATAGTGGCGCGATTGCCGGCCAGCACCAGGCGATCGTAGACGACGACTAAGCTGTGATTTTCCAGCGGCACGCTGAGCCGGTACTCGCTCTGCCGATCGAGGGCGGGGTCAAACAGCTGGGGCGCGCTGGACTGCAGCGCGGAAAAACAGCGGGCTAAATCGGGTTCAGCGGGCAGTACAGAGAGGCCTAAATCCTGCTGCAGCATGAGCTGGTGGAACTGGCTGCCCCAGGCCTGCTGCGGCGTCTCCGCCGCCATGCCCCCAATTTGGTCTAAGTAGACGTATTGAAACTTGCGCAGGCACAGCGCCAGCAGGTTAAGGTGACCTTGAGAGAGTCGCATCGACAAAGAAGCAGCGCAATAGGCGAGCTAGACCTTAGAGAGCACAAACAGGCTGCCCGCGTTACCTCGCCCGACCCGCAGGTCAGCATCGAGATAGGTCACCTCCAGCCAGCCGCGCTGATCGTCGCGGCGAATGGGAAAATCAATCGCGGTGAGGGATCCCGCCCGCATCTGCTCTACGAGCTGGGCAGGGGACTGGTAGTCGAGCAGCCGCTGAAGCCCAAAAACGGCCCGGTTAAAGGCCACATTGACCCGCAGCGGGGAAACCGGCGTAAACGTGGCCGAGACGCTGATAATGCCGTCGAGGTAGGGCAGCCCTCTGACCTCAGCGATGTTGTATATCGTTGCCGTTTCGGTAAAAACGCACTGGTAAATCTGACCGAGCTTGAACAAAGGGAACTGGTCAATTTGAAGCAGCTCTTGGCTCGTGGTGTAGAGCAGCCGCCAGACGCCATTGAGCTCCAGCGACTGTAGGGGTTCGGTAAGGGGAGACTGGGCTTCAAGCTGCGCCACGGTGCGCTCAATATGCCCCCGGGTATGGGCACTGGCCAGCAGGCCCCGATTAGTGCCGGCGATCGCCCCTAGCAAAGTTTCTTTGACAGACATTTTTTGCCTTCGCAAGACAGTATGTAAACCCGAAACTATATTAATCACCCCAGGGAATTATCAAATCTGCCCAGATGCGTAGGTATTGCGTCTGTCATAGCGCACCAGGCCGGTTGCCATGCGCTAAGATGGTGGACTGACATAAGCCTTCTGGCCAGGGCATGGGCCATATTGCCCCAAAAGACAAACCAGAGCATAAATCAGAACGCACAGAACGCAAACTCCCCTATCAGCGCTCACTCAGCACTATGAAGAATCCTGCACTCCGCGCCTATCCCCGCAAGCAGCCCGCTGGCGTCATCTCTAACGAGCGCCGCGTCTCCATTTTAGAATGGCTAGAAGAATCGGGTCGTCTGATGGAGCGGGACATTGAGGATCAAGATTTGCCCAAGGAGGACGTTGAAATCAACGAGCTGATGGGCAATGAAGACAACTTTGAGGACGACGACGATTCCATGGCCGTTGAGGACTAACTCCGCCATTTGCCCGCCTATAGCGGAAGCCTTCTCCAATTGAGTACCCAGACCCAGCATCGCCTAATTCATGAGGGGCGACGCTGCGTTTCCCTCGCGCTCCCGCTGGTGGGCGCCCAGCTGGCCCAAGCCGCCACCGGCTTCGTCGACACCATCGTCATGGGTCAGCTGGGCAATACCTCCTTAGCGGCAGGGGCCCTAGGGACAACGCTCTACACCGAGCTGCTCGTGGTGGGCACCAATTTAGTGGCAACCGTCAGCCTGTTTATTGCCGAAGCCCACGGCGCTGAGCAACCCGATCGGGCCGGTCGCTGGCTCGACCAGGGCATTTGGCTGGCGATCGCCATTGCGGCTCCGGTGGCGCTGCTGCTGTGGAACGTGACGCCAGCGCTGCGGCTGCTGGGCCAGGCGCCCGCCGTGGTGTCCCTCTCCAGCGTTTACCTAAGGGCAATGGCCGCCGCCTTTCCCCCTGCCCTGATATTTGTCGCGCTGCGCAGCTTTGTCTCCGCCCTGTCTAGGCCCCGCATCATTTTGGTGATTACCCTGGCTGGGGTTGGGCTCAACGCCATGGCCGATGAAGCCCTTGCTCTGGGGCGGTGGGGGTTTCCCGCTCTGGGGCTGCCCGGCATTGGCTGGTCAACCACCGTGGTCCACTGGAGCATGACGCTAGCGCTGCTGATCTATGTCCTGGGCCGGCGGCATCGGCGCTACCGTCCCCTCCAGACGCTGCACCGCCCCCAGCTGGACCGGCTGTGGGAACTGCTGCGCATCAGCGTTCCGGCTGGCATTCTCTCGGCCCTAGAGACGGGCCTATTTGCTATCGTCACCATTTTTGCCGGGCAGATGGGCGTCGTGGTCCTGGCGGCTCACCAAATCGCCCTGCAGACGGTAGCCGTTACGTTCATGGTGCCCTTGGGCATTGCCCAGGCCGCGACGGTGCGTGTGGGGCAGTCCTTAGGCCAGAGAGACTGGTCCACTGCCAGGCTCTCCGGTCTGGTATGCCTCGGCCTGGGGGGCGGCTTCATGGGGTTAATGGGGGTGCTGATCCTGCTGCTGCCCACGCAGCTTGTGTCGATGTACATTGATTTAGCCGATCCAGCGAGTCAAGCGGTAGCGACGGTGGCGATCGCGCTGCTGAAGGTGGGCGCTATCTTTCAAATCGTGGACGGTCTGCAGGTCATTGCGGTGGGCGCGCTCAGAGGATTAAAAGACACCCGCATCCCTATGGGAATTGGCATCGTGGCCTACTGGCTGATTGGCGTTCCGCTAGCCTATGGAACCGGGTTTAGCCTGGGGTGGGACGGCGTGGGGCTGTGGTGGGGCCTGGCCTTTGGGCTGGCGGCGGCGGCGATCGCCCTGACCTGGCGCTTTCATCGCCTGAGCCTCAAGTCGGTGCCTTAAGGTCCACCCGCAGGGGAGGACTGCGCGGGCTGGGGCGGCTATGATCCGAGTAAAGTGTCCCTTTTTGGGGGATATGCCTCCAGACGTACATCATCCCCGAACCTACCCAATCCACGAACCAGTATAGCCCCCGGACCAATATAGCCCCAAAAATAAGGACACAGCAGGACACGAACAGATATAAGATTTAAC
>JBHJHJ010000150.1:0-10828 GCA_050330955.1 Elainellaceae cyanobacterium
CTCCTCTTCTTTCTGTCCGCCCTCCCCCCCCCCCCCCCTCCCCCTTCCCCCTTCTTTTTTTCTCTCCCTCCCCCCCCTCCTCTCGTTTTTTTGTTTGTGCCTCGTCCCCCCCCCCCCCCCCCACGTTAAACAGATACAGCGCCCGCTCTACATACGGACCCACCCCAAACAAGACACCGCTAGCCAGATAGCCACAAACCACGACCCACAAAAAAGCGATCGCCGCCGCCGCACCCCCATGCTAAGCTACCCCCATCCCCAAACGGGGACCGAAGCGCCACCATTCACCATGACCACCACAAAACCCCGCCGCAAATCCCCTCAAACCAAGCGCACCGCCTCCCAGCCCGCCTGGCCCAAAAGCACCGAACTGCTGCGCCTCAACTTCACCCTCATCCCCGACAAAGACTACGACCTCTACGCCCAGTACTCCATCGGCCTCCACGCCTGGTTCTTGCAGCAAATTCAGGCGAGCGACCCCAAGCTCTCCCAAATCCTCCACGACGACGCCAGTGAAAAAGCCTTCACCATCTCCGGGCTAGACGGCACCTTCGTTCCCAGCGGCCAGCAGCTGCGCCTGGTCGCCGGCAAGCACTACCGCTGGACCGTTACGGCCCTGTCAAAAAAATTAGTCCAGTGGTTAGGGAAATGGCTCAAAGCGCTGCCGCCCGCCCTAGAGCTGCGCAACGCCGTTCTCACCATCCACGGCGTTACCGTCGACGCTGCCGCCACCTACGCGGAATTGGCCCAGCAGCCCCACAGCACAGACAAGCCCAAAATCACCCTCAGCTTCACCTCCCCCACCAGCTTTCGCAGCCGGGGCCACCACATGCCCCTGCCCGTGCCCCGCAACCTCTTCCACAGCTATCTGCGCCGCTGGAACGACCTCTCCGGCCAGCCCCCGGTAGACCAGGACGAATTCCTAGACTGGCTCGACGACCACCTGGTCATCCAGCGCCACGGGGTGCGATCGCTCAAGGTGGCGGCAGGCAAGCGGGGATCGGTCACCGGGTTCATCGGCGCCATTGAGGTCAGCCTCACAGGGCCAGCCTCAGCGCGGCCCGAATTCGTGCAGCTGTTTTGCACCTTGGGCCAGTTCGCCCCCTACTGCGGCACCGGCCACAAGACTACATTTGGCCTCGGCCAAACCCATCTGGGCTGGACTTCGTCCGACCGCACCGATGCAGCAGCGGCAGACCCCGCCGCCCAAACCCCCCAGCTCCTAGCCCAGCGCATCGACGACCTGACCGCGCGGTTTATGGCGCAGCGCAAGCGGCAGGGGGGCGATCGCGCCCGGGTGGCGGCGGAAACTTGGGCTACCTGCCTGGCGCGGCGGGAGTTTGGCGAGTCGCTGATGGATATCGCCGAGGATATGGGGCTGAAGCACGAGACGGTGAAGAGCTACGTCAAGCGGGCGAGGCACTCTTTGAGGCAGTAGCGACTCAGTTGGATGGCTGAATTCTAGTAAAATCAGCAGTCTCACAATTAAGATCCTCTACTTTAGGCGCAGGATGTCGCAGGTTCAAATCCTGTCATCCCGGCTTTACTCAAGTTCTCAGGGCGGTGAGGCTTTTGGCTCAAGCCGCCATAGCTCAAGCCCCAACTCGCTGGGAATCAACCTAACGGGGGCGTAAACCAGCCGTAGCTTGCCTACCGGGCTCTGCCGCACCGTTCGCTTCAGGGACTCGGACGGCGTGAATAGGAAGGTCGGGCGATCGCTGCTGATGGCTTCAGCGAGCCAGTTTGCAGCCGCCCCTGTCGCTGCCTCTGGGGCCGTCCTTTGGGGCGGCAGGATATGGATATCGATTTGGGGGTCTAGGTCATAGGCCAGGGAAATTAAGTCTTGGACGTGGTCCACTTCGGCAATGAGCTGAATCGGGGCCTCCTCAGGGTCTCTTTGGGACTGCTGCACCTGGTTGAGCTGTGAGGTAATGGCCGGGTTGCTGCGGTTGCGGCTTTTTTGGTAGTTGGAGTCGTGGGTCAGGCCAATGAGGCAGGAGAGTAGGCTCACCGACAGCAGCACTGCAGCGATCCCACGCCAGCGGTGAGACACCGGGGCCGAGAGGCGATCGCTGAGGCAGTAGGCCACCGAGAGCAGAAGGCAAAGCTGGGCGGGCATTAGGTAGCGGGGCGTGGCTGCGGCCTGCCCGCTGCGCACCAGGTCTAGCAGCAGCAGCGCTACTGGCGTTGACAGGGCGCCCAAGACCAAAAGCCAGCCCAGGGCCGTCCTCTGGCGCACTATGCGGTAGGCTGCGTAGCCCATCAGGGTTACAAAGCCGGTGGCGATGATTACCTGAGCGCCGAGGATCACGGGCCTGCCCATCGCCACCGGCACATCAAAAAACAGCACCGCCAAACTGTAGTGCCAAATTCCTAAGATGGCCCAGAGGGGCATGGGCTGCTGGGCCCAGTCGGTGTTGCTCTGGAGCACCTGCCAGTGGGTGAGGACAATCCACGCCCAGGGCAGCAGGGCAAGCAGGGCCGTCCCCGTCGCGAGGAGATAGGCCCGCCGCCGGGGATAGAGCACGAGCACGGCAAGCCCTTGCCCTAGCACCGTGAGCACCGTAAGCAAGGACGTATACAAGCACAGACTCAGCGTGAGGGCATAGGCCACCCACCAAATCCGCTGGCCGCCCTGAAGCGATCGCCCCAGCGTTCCCAAAACCAGCAGCAGCAGCAGCGCCCACAGGCTGTAGGGGCGGGCCTCTTGGGCGTAGGCGACAAAGTAGGGAGAAATGGCCAACAGCCCCGTGGCGGTCCAGTGGATTGGAATTGGGTCCCGCGCGCAGCGCTCGGTTCTAAAGAGGCTGCTGCAGGCCCAAGCCATGGTAGGAAGCGTCAGCAGGCTGAACACCACAGACAGGCTGCGCATGGCCGCAATAGACGTGCCAAACCCATTGGCCCACAGCCGCATCAGCAGAAAATAAAGGGGCGCGTGTTCTGGGCTTTGACTGAGAACGCGGAGGAGGTTGGGCCACGAGGCGTCAGGCCGAATCTGCTGAAACTGCAGCAGGTCAGGCGGATTGAGAGGCTCGCCCGCGTCCAGCTGCGCCATCAGGGATCGGGTCACTTCCGAGTGGGTATACCCAGAGACCCGCATGGAGGTGGCCACCTCATCCACCCAGTAGACGGACTGGTCGAGGTTAACAATGCGGAACAGGATGCCCAGACCGACCAGGCAAGCTATGACGCTGCACCAGAGCTGATTTTGGCGAAGGGCTCGTTTTTCGCAGGTCATGGCCAATGAGCGCCCGGAATCTACGAGAGGCCATGATACGGCAAAGCGTCCCTATTGCCGAAACCGGCAATGGGCCTGCGCTATTTTTATCCCAATTCGGCCAAGATTTACGCCAGCGGGTTGGCTGTTTCGGCCTGTGGGTATGGCTGAAAAGCAAGTTAATTGCCCAATTCCCTTCTTCTATTCTTGATGTCAAGAGGCAAGCAAAGCGCTGGCAATTGACCTGAAAGAAGGGCGTATAAGCCGCGCGATCGCCTCGAAATCTATTAACCAAAACGACTGAAAACCAGCTCTGGGCAACGCTGCCCGGCTGAACTCACCTGTCCTTTTTCCAAACCAAACCCGCGAAATATCCATGCTGAACCTAGACGCATCTACCACATCTGGCCTGCTTGACTCTAATTTTGGCTACGCTTCAATTGCCGATATTGGCTTAGGGGAATCCCTAGACCAGCTGTTCCAGCGGAGCGATGCTTTACTCAATCGCGAGTCCGGTGAAGATATTGAAGACGCTCAGTTTAGGCTGTATCGCGACTCACTTGGGGCTGAATCGACTGGGTACGCCCTTGACAGCGCTGCCGTCAACGCAGCATCTCAGCTCGATACTCAAACGGTTAAGCCAGCTCCAGCGCCGCCGCGCCAGGACTTACTCACCGGTCAGTCCGTGGCCCAGCCCCTAGTGGGCAGCCGCGAAAGCGCGATCGCAATGCTCGACCAAGCACTGTCCGACATCAACTCTGACATTGACGGTGAAGCGCTGCCCGCCAGCATCACGGGCGGGAGCTGGCGCATCGTTGAGGGTGACTTGACCGCTAACCGCTTCACCATCGACCACGGCTATAGCCACAACGTTATTTCAGGCAACGGCAACGTTAACTTCGGCGATGGCGCCTACGACTGGATCGATCTCTCCTATCTCAACTCCAGTGCAGTAGTAGACTCTGGTTTCACCCGGCTTAACACTGGAGACGGGGCGCGGGTCTTCGATACCTTCCATCTGGGGGACGGTAGCGCTATCTCTTTTGAGGGCATAGAGCGGGTCGCGTTTGCCGATACGGTGCTTGACCTAGCTGTGACGCCCAACGATACCTTTTTTAACGACCAGTGGAATCTCCACATTACGGGAGTCCACACGGCATGGCGATTTACCCAGGGGTCTGAGGATGTTTTAGTCGGCGTGCAGGATACGGGCCTGGGCCTCGATGGGTTGGGTCAACTCCACGAAGACTTGAATGCCGAGAACACCCTGGGGATTGCGTCTAATATTGGAGACGACTTTTTTAGAAACGTGCCGGGGCAGGGCCAAGGGGCAAGAACCGACTCCCACGGAACCGCTGTGCAGGGCATTATTGCCGCCGAGTCCAACAACGGCATCGGCGTTAGCGGCATCAACTGGGAATCGAACGTTCTAGCGGTCGATGTTTTGGACAATAACGCTGGCGATCAGTCTCCGGCCCAGGCCACAGCTAACATGATTGACTATGCGCGTCAGCAGGGGCAGCGGCTGGTAATTAACATGAGCTTTGGGGGTGGCTCGATTGACCCTGCCCTAGAGCAGCTAATCGCCGACTCCCAGGAAGATGCGCTGTTCGTCATCTCGACTGGCAACAGTGACCAGAGCAGTCTATTTAATCCAGCATCCCTGGCCGCATCCTACAGTAACGTCATTGCCGTGGGCGCATCCTGGGGAACGGAAACCGTCTTTGGAGAGACAGTTGACCCTGGAACCCGCATTTCCTACCCAGGGATGTGGGGCTCCAACTACGGTTTTGGAATTACCTTGATGGGGCCTTCGGAGGTGTTCACCACCGCCGCATCCCCCGACGGATTTGGCTACCAGGCGCAGTTTAACGGCACTTCCGCCGCTGCACCCAACGTTGCTGGCATTGCGTCGCTGGTGTGGAGCGCCAACAGCGAACTCTCCGCCTCGACGGTGGCGACAATCTTAGCCCAAACGGCCTACGACCTAGGAGCGGAGGGCTACGACTTTGAGTATGGCAATGGTCTGGTGAACGCCGATGCTGCCGTGAGGCGGGCGATCGCCCTCGCATAGATTCGGCGCCCCTGGGTCTAAAGTTGTCCTCTGCCCTAACAGGACAGAGGACAATGCAGTTTGTTACACAAGGGGTTGCAAATTTAGGAAGCTGTGCTCTAATGGTTTGGGTCGTATAAAAAGATGCAGCGATCGCCAAGGAGACAATGATGCCACACCGGGTCTGGCATGTTGGGATACCCTATGCGCTCTGTTCCGTTTTGATGGGGTTGGGGATTCGGCCTCAGCCCGCCGTGGCCCAGAGCTTGATTGTGCCAGATAGCACCCTGGGAGCGGAGCGATCGCAGGTAATCGAGAACGTGGACGGCACATCCAACGACCTCATCGTAGGCGGCGCTCGCCGGGCGCAGAACTTGTTTCACAGTTTCGAAGCCTTTAGCGTGGGTGAAGGTCGCGGCGCCTTTTTTGATAGCCCTGGGGGACTAGAGAATATCTTTAGCCGGGTAACGGGCAGCAGTCCTTCCGAAATTTTCGGAACCCTGGGCGTAGACGGTTCAGCCAACCTGTTTTTCCTCAACCCCAACGGCATCGTGTTTGGCGAGAACAGCAGCCTCGCGGTGGAAGGATCGTTTGTGGGCAGCACGGCCTCTGAGATTGCGTTTACGGACGGCAGCGTGTTTAGCGCCGTGGCCCCCACCGACTCGCTGCTCACCGTGAGTGTGCCTTTGGGGCTGCAGTACGGCCCGCCCCCGACAGGATCCATCTTGACCAATCGGGGGGCGATCGTCGCTGGGCAAGACCTGACGCTGGCGGCGGATGTGTTGGATTTGCGGGGAGAGTTAGGCGCAGGGCGAGACCTGACCCTGAGGGCCGATGCTTTGCAGATTCGAGATGCGGTAGACGCCCCTTTCGTGGCCGCCTCCGGCGGGGCAATGGTGCTGCAGGGGGATAGCGCGGTAGACATCTTTGCGCTGAACCACCCCGAGAGCGGCTTTTTTGCCGGGGGAGACCTGACCCTGCGATCGGCTGCGCCGGTGGTGGGGGATGCCCGCTACTGGAGTGGGGGCAACCTCAGCATTGAAACCCTGTTGGGGGATCCAGGGGCGCTGACGAGCCCCAACGACCCTGTGCTGCGGGCCGCTGGAGACGTGACCTTTGACAGCTACACGGGGGCGTCGCTGCACATCATCGCTGGCGGCAGCGTGGCTATCCCAGGGGCGATCGCCATTACGGGGGCGGACCCGGCCAACGGCCTGGTGGAAACGGTTACCCTCTCGGACGGCTCGACGGTGGCGGTGAACGGTCAGATGCAGCCGACTTTGGACGTCCGGGCGGGAACGCTGGCGGTGGGCGCACCGGGGCTGACGGGAGACGGGGCGGGGTTTGTCCCGGGGGTGCCTGTTGACGGCGCCGTGGCCACCAGCGCAGACATCACCCTGGGCGACATTACGGTGCCCACCGATGGCCTGGTGCTGGTGACGAATCAGTTTGCGCCCAACCCTGTCCTGCCGGGCGGGGCGATCGCCCTAGGCGCGGTGACGGCGCCGTCATCCGTTGGGGGGGACTCGGTGGTGATTGATGGCCGCACGAGTCTTAACGTTGCCGGCAACATCTTTACTAGCTCGACTGATGGTGGTAGCGGCGGTGATATCTTTTTGGCTGCGGCTGATTCTGTGTTGCTAGATGACAGCGATATTACTAGCAGCCTTGGCGAGGATGCTGTTGGCAATGGCGGTGACGTGACTATCACCACAGGAACCCTAGCGCTGCTCAACGGCTCAAACATTTTTGTCAGCACCTTAGGAGTGGGAAATGCCGGTGATGTGACGATTACCGCCACCGAATCTGTCGCTTTTGCAGATGACAGCAATATCTTTAGCGTTGTGAATGCTGTAGGAATAGGTAATTCAGGTGCGATTACCATCATCACGCCAAGCCTGAGCCTCAGCGGGGGATCCGATCTGATCGCAACGACTAACGGCGCCGGGAACGCCGGCAGTATCTTCATTGGCGGAAACGAAGCCATCACGTCGCAGACGGCCTCGATTACAGGCGGAAACAATCTATCCGCTAGCGCCGATCCCGGTTCTACGGGAAATGCCGGCGTCGTCTCAATCGATACGGGGACGCTGGTGGTAGACGATTCGATTATCGTGGCGGTGAGCAACGGCAACGGTGACGTGGGCACCGTGGACTTGTCTGCTCGGGAGTCGATCGCCCTCAATAACAGCGGCATTCGAGCGCGGCTCGATGCTAATGGCGCTGGGGCGCCTGGCGGCATTGAGATTGATACTGGAAGCCTGACGGTCTCAGGGGGGACGGATGTTGACGCTAATACCAGCGGTGAAGGGGACGCGGGCGATATTACCATCGCCGCTGATGCGATTACCTTTGACGGCAGCAGCACGGTCAGCGCCAACGTCAATGCTAACGCTGTGGGCGAAGGCGGCAGCATTGACATTGAAACCGGAAGCCTGGAGATGCGGGGCGGGACAAGGCTGAGTGTGATCACCATCGGCCAGGGGAACGCCGGCAGCGTCACTATCGATGCGGCGGAGTCTGTGGTCTTAGATGAGGACAGCAATATCCTCGGCCTGTCGACTGGTGGAGCGGTCGGGGACGCGGGCACCATTTCGATTTCCACCGGAACTTTAGAACTGCGCAACGATTCGGAGCTGTTTACCAACGCCATCGGCCAAGGGGACGCCGGCGAAATCGTCCTAAACGCAAGCGAAATTACCCTGAGTAACAACAGCAATCTATTTGCCAGCGCTGACCCGAGCGCTAATGATGGCAATGCTGGCAGCATCACAATCACGGCAGAGACCTTAACGGCTAATGACGCCGATATCAAGGCGGTCAGCAACCGTCAGGGTGCTGCGGGTACGATAGCCATCGACGCAGGGGTAATTACCCTCGACAACGCCAGCACGATTTTTGTTCAGGTCGAGTCCGGCACCGGCGGTGCTCCCGGCTCGATTGACATTGCGACAGACGCGCTAGAACTGCGGGGAGATTCGGACATCAGCGCCAACACGAACAGCGCCGGCAATGGCGGCAGCATTGCGATCGCGGCCAGCGAGTCAGTGCTCCTAAGCGGAGCGGGCACGAGTATTTTGACCAACGTTGCGGCGGCGGGTGCGGGCAACGGCGGAGACATTGACATTGAAACCTTGACCCTAGAGGTGCTTGACGGAGCTATTTTGAGCGCCCGGAGCAGCGGCGTGGGTGACGCGGGCAATATCAGCATCAGGGCTGAAACGCTAGACGTGCTTGATGGCGGTGCGCTGCAGACCGACAGTGCGGCGATCGCTACCGCCCCTGGAGAGGCGGGGATGGGCAACGCAGGTGATATCACGATTATCGCTAGCGATCGCGTTAGGTTTATTGGAGGTCGTGCAGACGGCGCGTCTGTCAGCGGTGCCTTTGCTCAGGTCGCGGATGGGGTTGTCGGAGATGCGGGCGATATCAAGATCGAGGCTGCAGATCTGGTGGTCCGCAATGGCGCTACGCTGCGGACTGACGCAGGTGGGCAGGGCAACGCGGGTACCATCATGCTCACTGCCGAGGAGTCAGTCACCTTTAACGGCGAAAGTAGCGCCCTAAGTCGGGTCAATGACGGCGCGGTGGGCACGGCAGGCGACATTATGATCGCCACTGGAGCACTTCGAGTACGGGATGGTTCAAATCTAGATGCCAACACATCGGGAACGGGCGATGCGGGCAATGTTTTTATCGATGCCAGTGGAATCGTCGTTTTTGACGAAGAGAGTAATGCCTTTAGCAGCATTGAAGGTGGCACTGGCAACGCCGGAAATATTGAGATTAGGGCTAGTACGCTAGAGGTACTTAGTGGATCTACGCTCCAGGCCGACAATGGGAGCTTGGCGCTGCTGCCTGAAGAGGAAGGCACGGGCGATTCGGGGAGCATTATTATCGATGCAAGCGATCGCGCTACCTTCAGCGGGCGCAGCGCCGACGGGGTGTTTGCTAGCGGTGCTTACAGTGGTGTGGATGAAGGCGCTAGCGGAAATGCAGGCAGTATCGCCATCGCGGCTGGGATACTAGAGGTCCTTGACGACGCGGTTTTGACCACTCAAACGAATGGCGAGGCCGGAGTGAGCGATGGGGCCAGTGCCGGAAACATTACCCTCGAAGCAACGGATCTCACTATCAGTGCTGGTGGCGACGTCCTTGCAGGCGTCAGTGAAGCAGGTGTTGGTGAAGCTGGCAACATTTTTATTAATGCCGAGACTGCTGAAATCTTTCAAGATTCGCTAGTTTCAACTTCAAGCTTTGGACAGGGCAACAGCGGCAATATCAGTATCGATGCCGATGAGCGATTGACCATCAGAAACAGCTCTCTGCTCACATCAGCTGTTACCAATGGAAACTTTTCCAGCGGAGATATCTTAATTAACGCCGGCGAGGATCCCTTAGAAACTGAACGCGTCGTGGTGCTCCGCAATGGCGATATCATCACTAGCACAAACTTTTTAGGTAATGACGGTAACACAGGTGACGGTGGCGATATTTTCATCTCTGCTGCAAGCATCGACGCTGGGGACGATACCGATATCATTTCCAGCTCAATTAATGGCCGTGGCGGGGACATTACCCTATTTAACTTCACCGCGGACAATGGCCCTGAGTTTACTGATGTCAATTATGAAGACAACGACATCGTCAATATTTCAGCTGAAGGGGATCCTGATGGCGCGATCGCGCCTCCTTCGCTGTTAGAGCCGATGATTTCAGAGCCAGTTGGGCCGCTTCCCGCGCCGCCAGGACCGCCAGATGACCATTCTGACAATGGCAATGATCCCCCTAGTCAAGGCGAAGGTGAAAATCCTGACACTGATGACGAACCAACTACGGATGAGCCCATCTTCCTCTCTATCAACGACGCCCTAATCTTCGATCGCCGCCAAATTGACACCGAAGCGCTGGTTCAGCGCAGCAGAATCGACACCGATGAGCTAATCGCCAACAGCTGCTTTGTCCCGAGCGAAGACGGCACCGGCACCTTTATTATCACCGGGGCCGGAGGCTTGCAGTCCCGCCCTGGGGATAGCCGCCCTAGCGCATACCCCACAGGCGATGTTCAGGCCATTGCTGACGAAATAGGATGGCAACCGGGAGACCCAATTGTTGAGCCGGAGGGCGTCTATCAACTGCCCAATGGTGAGCTTGTGCTGAGCCATCAATGCAGGTAAGCGTACGACTAAGGCTATAATTTTGTCGCGTAGAATATGTCGTGTCGACGCCATTCCATCGGTCCCAATATGCCCCCAATACGTCCCCAAGACATGATGCAGGCCCATCTATCCAAGCTATTTCTCGCCATTGTTCTTACCTTCCCCAACGCGGGGGCAGCGATCGCCCAGTCGCTCCCTAGCGACGCGCCAGATATACCTGAGGACCTGCCCTCAGACCTGCCAGACACCATTGACCGAACCATTCCCGAACGCCCCTCTGACCCGGACGAAGAAGCGCCGGTCAATATTCCTGATGAGCCCGCTCCCACCCTAAACGTGCCGGGTTCGGCTGGGGAGCCTGCCCAAACCGATGCCCCCGCGGTCAGCTTCACCGTGGAG
>JBHJHJ010000151.1:0-16585 GCA_050330955.1 Elainellaceae cyanobacterium
GTCTGCTCGATGGCGTCGTGGACCATGGCGCGGGCACCGTTTACATCAGTCGCTCGCACTTCACTACCCAAAAGGCGATCGCTTCCCCGCTCAAGCTCTGCGGTAGCGCCCTCAAGCGCTTGATGCACCTCGGTCGTGAGAACCCGTACAGCAGACACGACAAGGGTCTGCAGATCTTGAGTCTGTAGCTTTTTAAGGGATATGGATTGGCTGAGGCTGAGCAAGGCGAGCTCGCGAGCCGTCCGACGAGGTTGCATCATGGTGAAGAAGAAGCGTTGAAGTCAAAGGATACCCCACTACCGTGCCGTGTCAGTCCTCTTTAGGGAAAACCGACGAGAACACATCACGGTCTTCACTATAGGACTCTAAGCGACTGCCGAGGCGGGTCAAGCTATCGGGAGCGCCACGGTCTGCAGCCGCCGCCCCTTCAGAGAGGGTTGCCGTGACGCTTGGTCCCACAATTCCGCCGGAAATCAGCACCTTGAACGCGTCCTCAATAGAAATTGAGAGGTTGATCACGTCCTGCTCAGGCACAATAGCGTACCAGCCACTGGTGGGGTTTGGGGTGGTTGGAATAATAACGCTCAGCATTTTTCCGGGGCCTTTGGTCGGGCTCAGCTCTGCGCCCACGCTACCAGTCACGAACGCCATAGCCCAAATGCCGCGACGGGGATATTCAACTAAAACGACGCGCCGAAACTTATTGTTGGAGTCTCGCAGCAGCGTTTCGAGAATCTGCTTCAAGGTTTTGTAGACCGAGCCCGCTAGTGGAATCGCCTGCAGCAGACGCTCCCCCAAATCTAGGAGCCACTGCCCGGCAATGTTGCGGGCCATCAGGCCGATGAGGAGGATAAACAGGAGCGGCACCGCAAGCCCGACGACTAAATTGATTAGGTAGACCAGGACGGGGTTGAGGTCGTGAAATGGATTGAGCTGCTTGGGAATGCGCGTAAGGAAGTTGATGACCCAGGTGGCAATGGTGTAAGTGAGCCAAATAGTTGTGGCGATTGGAATGATGACCAACAGCCCTGCAATCAGATCGTTCTTCAAATCTTGTTTGAGCTGTTGAAACACGGTTCCTTCGATCTCCTTCGCAATTGGTACGCCTTAGAGCACGCTGCGTCTGGCGGCTCGTCTAGCCCGAACCCTTCGTAGCATTACATTATGACAGTCGGGTCATTCTGTTGAGCTGCCTGAGTGCTGCGCGCTTCTATCCTGCTGCTTAGCAGCTCGATCTCTAATGCCTCTGCTCTTAATTCTTATTTTAGAGGCAACTGCGCTGTGCGGGTCGCGTTGAGTGGCTTAGTCTCTGTAGCGAAACCATCTGAGCCCAGTCCAGCCCAGGGCGCCGTGTCCAATGGCCCATAAAAGGCTAAGTAAGCCAATGCGAAGATTCAAGCTGCGGGTTCTGATATTGATTTCGCGGATGTTCTCTTCTCTCGTGACTTTAATCTGCTCTTGCTGCTCAGTTCGAATGGTGTCGGCCTGGTCGTCGAGCCCTTGGAGGTAGGTTTGGAGCTGCTCTGGATCGTCTTCGAACTGGTCTAAGACGGCGAGATTCTCCTGTGAAATTAGCCCCCGCGAGACGGCCTCGGGGCGAAGCTCGGGATTCTCAATCAATTGATTGAGCAGCAATCGCCTCTCGCCAAGCTGGTTCTCAATCTCGGTGTCAATCCGCTGCTCAGCCTGGGCGCTTCGTTCGGCGATCGCCTCGAGCTCTTCGGAGCGAACCGCCAGGCCGTTGCTGATGTGGAACACCATAAGCAGTAGATACAACGCCGACAGCACAGATGCCAGCAAAACCGCCAGGGTTGGCAGCAGGCGCCCTGCAGATCCGACCAGAGAATCGATCCAGAACCCCGCCAGAAATAGAGAAAACCCCAGTAGCGAAATAAACCCGCGCTCGCCGATGTAGGTTGTAAATTCACGCAGCCACTCTCGATCTCCGAATGCATAAGGCATAGGGCCAAATATGATGGAGAAAAGCGTGCCCAAGAGCATGGTGATGCCGACCACCTTGAAGGCTGTCGCAATAACTGGAGACAATTGGCGACTGGAGAGTTCTTTCATGGGAGCTTAAATTGGGATTTGCGCTGCAGACAGGTCACGCCGGCTCTACCGCTTAAGGCAATGCTTAATTTCATTATCTTGGGCTCTGGGTGCCCAGTTGTACAGGCGATAGGTCATGCAAATGCCCCATCGCACCATGAGAATATGTGCCATATCAGCCAGCGTAGCGAATTACAGCCTGTCAGAAAACTTGCAATAAGACAAGCCAACGCTGCTGACACTTTTCTTTGGAAAGGTGGCCTGATTTTAGAAATCAGCGTTCCTAATGCAAATGTTAAATGATTATTATAGCTACGCCAAATCTCGATAAGCTGAGATATGTCAGTTTGCCTTTACAATAGAACATAAGTGATGGATTAGTCAGAATGCTCAGTCACGGGTCGTTCAATCGCGAGTCGATATTGAGACGGCACCGCTGGGCTGAAGCCGCCATGGAGCTAGCTGAGATATTTTTCCCAATTGCCCTAGAGCTGCCGGGCCCTAGAGCTGCCGGGATTTTCCCTAGCTTGGTTCGACAGACAGTATTCAAATAATGAGGATTACGGGTATGACAGATCAAGGGATAAACGACCACGATACAGCGCCCCAGGCGGAAACCGCATCTGAGACGACGGCTGAGACGACGGCTGAGACGACGGCTGGCAGCGGACACGCCATTGAGCTAAAGTCCTCGCGGGCGTTAGCAGGTCGACCTATCAGCAGCGACGGCGTGGAGATTGTTGACACCATGTCTTTCTCCGGTGTTCGACCCATCGGGGCGAGCCATCTCGACGTCTACGACACGCTGATGGGGGGGCGCCCTATTGAAGCCAATCACCTATCGGTGGTTGATACCGATTCACTGCCAGGACACCGCCCCGTCTTTGCCAACGAGCTCACCGTCGTGGATGCCGATACCCTGCCGGGGCATCGCCCCGTTGCGGCTAGCCCTGGAGAGCTCATGGAAGGCAGTGCGTTGCCCAACAATCGCCCCATTGCCCGCAACGACCTTTTCGACCCCACCGGGCTGATGGGCTATATCGACTAGGCCTCTGTTGTCCTACTAAGGCCCAAATTGTGAAAGGGAGCATACGCCAGCCGTATGCTCCCTTTTCGCGTTCTCCAGGGTGGGCGTTGCGTCTGACGGCGATCGCGGCATTAGACCCGCGACGGCAAGGCCGCGCCGTCTGGGGGGTGGGTGTTCAAGGCCTGGGAAATGTTTAAAAGAAAAACGGTTCTGTTTTCGCCCCCATCAGAAATCACCGCTGCGTGGCTCATGAGGCCTAGGAATCTAGAGGCTGCGATCGCCGACGGGGGCAGCGATCGCAGCGAATCAGGCGACAGCTCAACCAGGTCCGGTAGGTCATCGGCCCAAACCCCAACGGGTTCCCCAGTCGGACCGCGGACAATAATTAGAAAAGGCGGCTGGGGGGACGGCCCAGGGGTCAACCACTGATATAGATTGATCGCTCGAATCACATAGTGGCCGATTTGGAGCAGCCCCATGGCATTTAGGCTATCGTCGTTGTCCTCTAGCTGATGGTGCAGCACCCGCAAAACGCTTTGCAGCGGTAGGGCGACGCGATGGTTTGCCAGGGGAAAGGCAATGAGCTTTTGGTGCTCCGCCTTCCGGCCTAATGGGGGTTTTGATGTCATAACTAGATTGTTCAACCCGAAATCGGACTGAGTACGTTTACTGCTAAAATCTCTGCCACCATTTTCAGGAGCTGGTGCTCCAGATAGGGTTTGCTGATGTAGGCGATCGCACCAAGCTGCTCCGCCAGAGCGCGGTGCTTGTGGCTGCTTCGAGAAGAGAGCATCGCCACTGGAACCCCGCCTAAATCTGGATTGAGCTGGCAATGCTGTAGGAACTCAAAGCCATTCATGCGCGGCATCTCCACATCGCAGATGACAAGCTGAATGTTGGGATGATGCAGAAGCCAGTCAATAGCTTCTTGACCATCCTGAGCTTGAATCACGCGATATCCCGCCCGCTGCAGGGTAGAGACGAGGATCTGACGGGTCGTGATTGAATCATCGACCACCAAGAGCGTTTGCCCCAGCTTTGTTAGGGGTTTCGCATCAGAGGCTGCGGGGAGATACTGATGATGCGGGGGGTCTGGCAAGCTAGGGAATGGTGAGTCAGCGCGCCTGTTGGTTGAAGGATGAATGGAATGGTTAGCGGCAGTCGGGCTGGCTTGAAGCCTTTCGGCTGATTCAGCTAAGCTCGCGCAATCCAATACCAACGTGAGCTGTCCGTCCGCTATGATACTGGCGCCATAAATGTAATCATGGGTTGCCAGTAAGGGATTGAGCGGACGGATGACCAGCTCTTGTTCCCCCGTCATTTGCTCAACCTCTATCCCTACGAGCATATCTTGGTGGCGAATCAGAAGGATATGGGGTGTCGTGTTTTTGTCTTTCGATGGCGTTACCGATTGGGTCGGTAGCCGCCGAGCCTGGGCGTGGTAATCCAGCAGATCAGACAATCGGTAGATAGGGACAAAGCGAGCCTGCTCTCCTTCGCCCCACCATAGAGCTCGGCAGTGTTCCCGCTGCTGAATTTGGTCCGCCTGGGGAATTAAGATCTGCTCAATAGCATTGGGCAACAGCGCATAGGTTTTAGCGTCGGCTTGGCACAGCAGGAGTTTAGCGATGGTTAAGCTCAGCGGAATTCGAAGCGTGAAGGTCGTACCCTGACCATCAACAGAAGTTACGGTGATTTCACCTTGGAGAGCCTGTAGCTGACTCCGCACCACATCTAGCCCCACGCCTCGGCCCGAGAGACTGCTGATTTGGGCAGCCGTGGAGAAGCCGGGTTCGAACAGCAGGTCTGTGAGCTGGGCTCGGGTGAGCCGATACGCCTGGTCCGGTGAAACCATTTGACGCTCAATCGCACGCTGGCGAATCCGCTCAAAGTCGATGCCCTGACCATCATCGCGGATGTCTATCACCAAATGCTTGCCCCGATGATGCGCTGCAATTTCCAGATGTCCGGTGGGAGGTTTAGCCCGCTGCCGGCGCACGGCGACAGGCTCAATGCCGTGGTCAAACGCATTTCGTACTAAGTGCAAAATTGGGTGATAGAGCTTCTCGCCGATTGCCTTATCCACCAGCACATCGGTTCCCTGCAGCGACAGCTCCACCGGCTTATGGTAGAGCGTCTCTAGCTGCTGCAGTACCCGAGGAAAGCGCTCAAAGAGCTGCCCTAGGGGAAACATTCGTCCCTCGATTAAGGCGTCTCGGGTTTGAAACAGCAGCCGACCCTGCTTTTCCTGGGACTGTCGGGACTGCCGGGTAAACAGCTCCACTGCATCCACCGCTTCTGTGAGCTGTACCGTATCATCCAACAGGGATTGGATTACGAGCTGTGGTTCACTGTATTGGTCAAGTTCGAGCCCGTCAAACCCGATAGGCGGGCGGGACGAATGCTGCGATTGATTTAGGGTAGAGGGCGCCGCTGGGAAAAGCGGAGCGTCGGATGGTGAGGCAGGGGCTGCGGACCAGCTGCTGTTTTTGGATTGGTCCTGCTGCAGTGTAGGGAAGTCAACCCAGTCTTGAAGCTGGCTCAATAGCTGCTGATGCTGCTCCAAGCGGCTATAAAGCCGGCGCATGGCCATCTGAATCTGTTCAGTCTGCAAAGACTGCTGATTGTGGTTGGTTAGAAGCTCACCGATGGCGTAGTTGAGCCTATCTAAGTGCTCAACCTGAATCCGCACGGTATGGCCTGACGGTGCCCCTTTATTGGACGGAGCGGGCTCCGAGACTGGGGGGCGGGACGGATGGGGCTGGGAGAAGGCCTCTAGCTCAAGCACTTCTGACGCTGTGATCGGTTCGAGGGTAGCTGGCTCAGCAGCGACTGGTTCAGGGGTGATTGGCTCAGGATTGACGCCTGGGGCGATCGCCTGAGGGGTGATGGAAAGGGCCGCAGGGCTCAACCCATCCGATAACACCCCGTCTAGGTCAGCGTCGGAATTGCCTCCCCAGACCCCCTTTAGGAGCGCGTCCGCATCTGTGCCTGCACTGGCGCTCTGAGATTGGTCAGCAAAAAGGCCGGCATCGTGTATTTCGAGCCCCTTGTAAGTCTGCGGCGCTTCGTCAGGTTCCTCAGGCGGAGAAGTCAGCTCCGCCGAAGCTTCGCCTACATGGTCTAGTGGCGCCTGAATAGACCTGCGCATCCATCGAAAGAGTTTGTGAATGCCTAGAGCAGTCGTAGCTTCGCTCTCGGCAGTTTCAGCACCAGTGGTCGCTTCAGTACTAGCTTCTTCGGCAGCCGCTTCTGTAAGGTCTAGCGCAGATAATTCGTCTAGGGCATCTACCATCTGAGCGGGCTGCTGAAAGAGAAGCGACCCATCGACAGCAATGGCTGCTTCAGTCTCTGGGGCAGCTTCGGCAACAGCATCTGCCTCCTGAAGCAAAATAGTCACGTCTTCGATGGCGGTTGCTGAGTCTTCTGGGACTGCATCAGTAAGCTGATCAGGCTGACCTTGCACTAGGGCCTGCAGCACCTCAGAGGGGTGGCCACCTTGGCTGCGATCGCCGGCCAGGACGGCGGCCTGTCCGGCTCGAAAATCCTGTAGAGCCACCTGGGCGATGGTAGGAGCCTGATCGGGATAGTGCTCAAGGGCTGCGATCGCAGCCTCAGCAATGTCACCAAAGCCAGGCAAATTCAAAGACTCTCCCAGCCCTAAAAAGATTTCCGCTTGGGTCTGCAGCACGGCCAAGATTTCTGTGGGCTGCTCTGTCTCCAGCGCTGCAGCCAGCTGGTCGAGCCGCTGCGTCACGCCCACCTCAAAGATGGATTGAGTGACGTCGAAGCCTAGCTCTGCCGAGGTAGGGGGTGGGGTGTCTTGGTCAAAGCAGTCCCCCAAGTGGTCTTGAAGCTGGGCGAAGATCCTTGCCGTCCGGTTTAGAACGGCATCTTCGTTAATGGTCGTTTCGCTCAGCTCAGCCATCAGGGCAGACCGGAGACAGTCAAATCCCTCAAACAGCAGGGCATCAACTTCAGCGTCGATGAACACATCCGGGCGGCAGAGGGCTCTAAACACATCCTCTAGCGAATGGGCTACTTTAGCGATCGCGTGGAGATCAAGGCTGGCCGCAGCGCCCTTGAGGGTGTGGGTCGCCCGCATCAGCGTATTGACTTTGTTAATGCCGCTGTCGTCCCGTAGGGTGAGTAATCCCTCCTCTAAAACCTGCAGCAGCTCCGGAGCCTCCTGCAGAAAGTACTGGTAGCCTTGGGCTCGAATCGTTGGGTCGCTCGTCATGATTGGTTCACTCGGAATCGCTGGCTGGTGGCCTGGAGGTCATGGGCAGTGGTGAGCAGGGTTTGGAAGGCCGTGGAAATATTGACCGAGTCTTCGGAGGTCTGGTTGGCAATTTCGGCCACGTCCTGCATGGTCTGGGTAACAGACTGACACTGCTGAGTCTGGGTCTGGGTCGCCTCGGTAATCCCAAAAACCAATTGGCTAATCTGATCCGTGGCAGTCACAATAGCATTCAGGCTTTGGCGGGCCTCATTCACCACCGTGGTTCCCGAGGCGACCCGCGCAATGCCATCTTCCATGGCATTGGCCACCGCCGATGTGCTGGCCTGAATCTCCTGCACCAGCTGCTCGATATCTGTGGCGGCTTGAGCCGACTGCCGGGCTAAGGAGCGCACCTCGTCCGCAACCACCGCGAAGCCCCGCCCGTACTCCCCCGCCCGAGTGGCCTCAATGGAGGCGTTGAGCGCTAGAAGCTGGGTTTGGGTCGTGAAGTTACTGATTAGGTTCACCACCTTGGAAATCTTTTGGGACGATTCCCCTAGCCGCTTGAGCCTTTTGTTAGTCTCGGCCACCGTGCCTCGAATCTGCTGCATTTCGTCCACGGTGCGATCAATGGCTGCGTCCCCAGTTAGCACGGTTTGATTGGCCTGCTGAACCGCCGCGTTCACCTGCTGGGCATTCATCTCCACCGCTTGGGTGGTCTGCGCCATCACCTGGAGTTCGGCCAGCGCCGTTTCTAGCGCCCTAAACTGCCCCTGGGCTTGGTCTGCCAGGGTGACGATGGCCGCTCCACTCGCTTGGGAGGTCTGGGTGACTTGGCTTGCGGCTTCCTGCATTTGGATCACGAGCCGTCGCAGGCTGCCCAGGGTGTTGTTATAGGCATCTGCCACCGTGCCCACAGCGCTCTCAGTTACCGGCGCTCTAACAGTGAGATCGCCGTCTAAGGCGGGTCGCACGGCGGATAGCAGCTCAATCACCTGCTGCTGAAGCTGCTCTTTAGCCGCTTTATTCTGTGCCACGGCTCGGGAGAGCTGTACCGATCGCTGCTGAAGTTCGCCGACGTAGCTCCCCTGCTGAATCGCAATGTCAAGCTGGGCCGCAATCCGTTTAACAAAGTTGATTTCGCTCTCCTGCCACTCGCGGGGATGCTCGCACTGATGGATGCAGAATAGGCCCCACAGGTCGTCCCCCTGAAGCAGCGGCACTACCAAATTTGCCTGCACCTGGAACTGGGCCAGCACATCGATATAGCATTGCTGAATGCCAGACTCGTAGACATCATTGATCGTGGAGACGTGCCCCTTGCGGTACTTCTCGGCAAATCCCCGGCTGAAGCAGTGGTCCTCCACCTGCACCTGGAGAGCAGAGACATAGCCTGGCCGCACGTCTTCAGCAATGGTCTTGCCTTGGCTATAGCCCGAGTCTGGCTCGAATTTAAACACCGCTACCCGGTCTGCCTTGAGGAAGCCGCGAATTTCTCGGGTGGTGGTGTCGAAAGCCTGCTTCAGCTCAATGGATTGACGGATGCGATCGACGATCTGGTTAATCAGCTGCTCTTGCTCAGCCGCTTCGGACAGCTGTGTCGTTCGGTTCTGCAGCTCGTCGATATAGCTCCCTTGCTGAATTGCAATGTCGAGCTGGGCCGCAATTCGTTTAGCGAAGCTGATTTCGCTCTCCTGCCACTTGCGGGGGTGCTCGCACTGATGGATGCAAAACAGGCCCCACAGATCCTCACCCTGAAGCAGCGGCACTACCAAATTTGCCTGCACCTGGAACTGGGCCAGCACGTCGATGTAGCACTGCTGAATGCCAGACTCGTGGACATTATTGATGGTGGAGACGTGGCCATTGCGGTACTTCTGGGCGAATCCCTGACTGAAGCAGTGATCTTCCACCCGCACCTGCAGGGCGGAGACATAGCTAGGATGCACGTCTTCGGCAATGGTTGCGCCCTGGTTGTAGCCTGTGCCCGGCTCAAACTTAAAAATGGCCACCCGATCCGCCTTGAGGAAACCGCGAATTTCCCGGGTGGTGGTATTGAAGGCCTGCTGCAAATCCAGGGACTGACGGATGCGATCGACGATTTGGGTAATCAGCCGCTCCTGCTCAGCCTTTTCGCGGAGTCTTTCAGACTGTCGCTGGAGTTCCTCGATGTATTCCCCTTGCTGGATTGCGGTATTGAGCTGGGCGGCAACGCGCTTAGCGAACTCAACCTCCTCATCTGTCCACGTGCGGGGTTCGCTGCACTGATGGTTATAGAACAGGCCCCAGAGCCTGTTGCCTTTCATCAGCGGCACCACCAGACTAGCCTTAGCCTGAAAGCGAGAGAGAATCTCGACTAGGCAGTCCTCTAGCTCAGGCTGTTGAATATCTGAGATCCGCCAGATTTGTCCTTGCTCGTACTCTTTAACAAAGCTTTCCCCAAAGCAGTGGTCTTGAATCGAAACCTCTAGCACCGAGGCGTAGCCTGGCTCAACGTCCTCAGCGATGGTTGCGCCCTCGCTATAGCCAGACTCGACGTTGAACCGGTAAATCGCGGTGCGATCGCTCTTCAAAAAGCGGCGCACCTCGCGGCAGGTGTTGACAAAGGCGCGCTGCAGGTTAGGCGATTGCTGAATTCGAGCCACAACGTAGTCCATCAGGCGCTGCCGCTCGTTGGCCTCCATGATTTGATCAGACTGCTCCTGGAGCTTCTCTAGAGAGCTGGCTTGATGGAGCGCAACGCCCATCTGCTGGCCGACCTGGGTCAGCAGAGTCAGCTCCTCCAATGTCCAGCGGCGGGGCCCTGAGTTTTGATAGGCGACCAGCAGCCCCCACGGTGTCTTGCCGTTTAGAATTGGCGCGATCGCATAGGCCCTTGTCGCCAGCTGCTCCAACAGCTCGATCGGGAAGGCGTGCTGTCGGGCTTCGTGAATGTCTTCGATTGCCAGAGCCTCACCGGCTTGATAGTCCTGGGCCTCGTTGACGTAAGCGGCTCTGAAGTGAGCTGTCTCAAGGTGAGCGCTCAGCCCGTTCTTCAGGTTGCTGAACCTGGCGATGGGCTCCCAGCCTTGGCCGACCGACTCGGCAATGAATTCTCCCATTTCGTCTGTAATAAAGCGATAAACCGCCACGCGATCGCACTGAAGCTGCTGCCGCAGGTCCTGGGTCGCTCCCCGAAGAACGCTGTCCACATTGTCGGCATCGAGCGGTTGATGAATTTTATCGACAATCTTGGCAAACATTTTGCGCTGCTCTACGCGCCGATGCTGCTGCGTCCGTTCCTCAAGCACTTGAAGACTCAGCCGCAGCTCAGTGACTACTTTTTGGAGCAGCGTTAAATCACTGTCGCTCCAAGATTTTGGATGGGCACAGCGCTGCACAACCAGCAGACCCCAAACCTCTCCCAAAAGAATGGGCAAGCTCAAACTAGCCTGGGTTTGCAGCTGGGCCATCAACTGCTGCTGGTAGGGGCTCAGAATACTCTGGGCCACATTATCTAACGCTACAATCTGCTGCCGGGCGTCTTGGGGTGAGGCGGCCCCAAAAGCAATTGCCGGCAGGGCCTCGTTCAGGCATGGGGTGTAGCCGTTTATCATCGACTCTGCCACCACAACGCCCTGCGTCTCCGTCTGGAACCAGTAGATTAAAACCCGATCTACTTGGAAGTGCTGGTGAACATCGGCTACCGTAGCCTTGAGCAGCTCTTCCAAGTTCTGAGCCTGATGCAAGTGTTGTGAGGTGCTCTGCAGCCACTGTATATCAACGTTACTGAGTAAGATATCGGAAAAACCATCGCTGCCAGAACCTTGGGAGTCTCCACTCTTTGCGGAGGCGTCCGAGGTTGCCGCTGTTGGAAAAGCCGCGAAGGACTGCTCAAAATTCTTGGGTGTCTTTAGGGTCATTTCTGGAACTCTTGAGGTATGGGTCGAATCGGCGGTTGAAAAACAAGCCTGCACTGAATCTTCTGGGGAATTTAGGGTTGGGTGAGTCGAATCTCCCTCCGCATCCGGTGGAATGTGCAGCTCAGCGGAGGATGGCGGCAAGGTCGGGTCTGAGAACGACTTATACTCCGATGATCTGCCCCCAATCGCTTGCTTGATCCAGCGGATGGTCGGGGAAGTACCAAAATTTAAGAAACTCACGATTGCTCCTTCGACGGCTGCCACAGCGCACATTGAAGAATTGAGTCTGCCCTGAGAACAACGCCCCGGTCCCCAGGCAGCGCGCCGGCGATAAAGTGATAGAGCTTTGAAGGAAACAATCCGGAGGCCACTGGCTGCAAATGCGTTAAGTCGTGAAGTTCAACCTCCTCAAATTGCGATACTCCAAGTCCAACGGCTCTCCCCCGGGCCTGAATCACTAAGACGATTAGAGTGGTAAGTCCTGCAGGCTGATCCACCAGGGAGGGATAGCCCGTTAGCATATTCAAATCAACCAGCCAGAGCATGTCGCCGCGCCAGTTTAAGACGCCCAGAACTTCATCGGGGACGCCAGGAACGGTGAGAATGCCAGTTGGTGGAATCTGGAGCACCTCAGCAATCTCTTCTAAGACCAGTAAACCGCTGTCTTGGTCAGTGAGTCGAAAGCGCAGCAGTCGCTGTCGGGTGTCCGGCGGCGGTGGCTCAAAGTTGAAGGCGTCTAGGCTCAAAGAATCCGATTGAATGGTGGCGATCGCAGAGTCTGCAGTCATGGGATCTGTGGTGGGAGAAGGGGGCAGCATCATGGGAGGCAAAATCTCCGTTTCGCTAGAGCGCGGCGCGCCACTAGTTCGAAATCAGCCTCAAAACGGTTTTCGTGAGCTCCTGCTTGTCTACGGGTTTAGGCAAGTAGGCATCTGCCCCCAGCATGGTGCCCCAGATCTGATCAGCTTGCGTGCCCTTGGTTGAGCAAATAACCACCGGAATGTTTTCGGTGCCTGTGCTGGTTTTGAGTTCGCGACAAAGCTCAAAGCCGCTTTGCCCCGGCAAAATCACATCGAGCAGCACTAGGTCTGGCATTTGAGCCTGGAGCTTAAGCCGTGCCTCCTCGCAGTTCATCACGCTTATAACGATTAGGCCGGCTTGTCTCAGGTATTGCGTCAGTAGCTCAGTTTCGGTCAAGCTGTCTTCAACTAACAGAACAGTGGTCATACGGTCTTCCTATAAATGTCGATTACTCTAAACAAAATCTCTAGCGCCAAGCCCGTCTTTCCGGAGTTACAGGCTGGCTTTTGAGCTGTGTTTTAGGAGAAGAGAAAAAGTCAAAAGATGATGATACTGGTAGATGGGTTTTGAGGGTAGATAAAACCTTTTCGGGGGTAATAGGCTTAGCTAAGAACCCCGATGCACCCACAAGATTGGCTCTCACCCGGTCGACGATCCCGTCACTGCTGGTGACAATGATTACAGGCGTATTCTTAAAGCTAGAAATCTGACGAATCTGAGCGCAGACTTCGTAGCCGTTGACCATTGGCATGAGCACATCTAAGAAGATCAAATCTGGTTTGTGCTCCAGCAGCGTTAGCAGGGCTTGGACCGAATCGCGGATACTGATGAAGCGATGGTCCGTTTGCTCAAGAATTTGCCCCATGGTTGCACAGTCAAATTGACTGTCTTCGATGTAAGCGATTAGCCCTCTTCCGCTGGACGTTCCAGCTTGGGACTTTCCAGTTTGGCGCCCCACGGCCTGCTCAATATTCCCGTCGGCACGGGGGGAATAAACAATATCTGGAACAGTCCGCAGGCCAATGAGGCCCTGATTGACCAGGGGAACTAGCGATCGCGTTAGCAGAATCGGATATTGGTTCAACTTGAGCGCCAGATCGCGGAGGGTTAAGCTGCCGTTGATGCACTCAGTCAGGCTGCGATACACGGCTGCGGGCATCTGCTGCCGCAGGGCAGCGTAATCCTGAATAACCGGTGCAAGGTTAGGAGAGTATCGGTCCAAGCTCAACTGGCTCCAGGCGCTCCAAGCCTGCATAGCCGACTGCATCGCATGGCTGGGCTGGACCACTATTGGCGGCAAGGTGCTAATTTTCTGGCAAAAGTCGTGATAGGACAGATGAATATTTGAGATGCGATGTCTTGGAATTGCTCCTGTGGATATATTGCAAAGTTGGTGGGCTTGAATGAAGTCAAACAGCATTTCAGTCAAACTTCCCCTGACCACCGCAGCCACCTGACTCTGAGAAAGCTGGCTTTGGTCAACCCGCTGCATAAGGGATGAATAGTCCCAGAGCTGAGATGGGTCAACGGACTGAGTCGGTAATTCGGGGCCAAGCTGCGGGCAATATCGAACCACTTGGCGAGACCAGCGGCGCATGGGGTGAGCGCCACCTGTACCGCCAATTAGCCAGCCGTTCAGAAAGTACAGGTTGCAAACTTGCTCTGCGGCTTCTGTGATTTTTAAGGACAAGTAGCCTGAAAACTTGACTGTTCTACAGTGTACGAGCCGGTGCAGCAGTTCTCCAATACTGCTGACAATTTCACAGGTAACGGGCTGGCATTCTACATTATCGATGGGGCTAGGAAGAAACATTTAGGGCTCCGCTAACGTGGATCTTCTGTTCAGAGCCTTTGTATTACAAACGTCCAGATAAGTTGGGGAATTTGCAATACTTATGGCTATCTAAAACTAGAAACACCTTGAGGGTTTGGCACGTCAAAAAGTTAAGATACTCCCTGTCAAAGCTTTATAAAGCTTCTTCTTAATACGGGCAATACGTGTAATGTAATTCGACTTGGAAAGCGTTAAAACCCAAAGTATAAGTTATTCATACAGTCTTATCTTCGGTTTGAAGAATGAGTGAAAGAGCCATTTGCTTCCCGGATGAAATCATCCTTAAATCGATAACCGAAAAATTCGCGATCGCTCAACCAAATTAGAACAGGCGATCGCGCTTCAGGTTCGACTGGCACTGGACCTTAATGGGGGATGGTCCATACAAGCTCGGCTAGATGAGCATCGTGCCGTTTTGAGAGGCAAATCAGCACAACGCAACAATTATGGTTTCAACCGGCCATCATCACTCTAGAGGCTAATTCCGCAGGCGTTGAGGCAATATGTAGATGTCATAAAAAATGCCAGGACCCAGACTTGAACTGGGGACACGAGGATTTTCAGTCCCCATTATAGAGCTCTGTATCGCCTGCTGTATATAGCTTTGAGTTCTCTGTACGTCCTTTGTGCCTGAAATGAGGCCCATAAACTCCCCTTGTGATGCCGTCTGGGCACTCTGAAGATGATTCAGATGAGGCTCAATTATGGATGATTTAATTCGTTTCAATCAAGACAGCGTGCTCAAGCCATTTCCGATGGACTCGTCGAAGATTGACCCAGCGCTTTGTCAAAATGTCAAGGCTGGGACAACCTTTTCTCTGGCCGACTACGGCAATGCTCCCGAAGGTCATATCTTTATCGAGCTGGTAAATCCAGTCAAGGGACAATCCAAATGGTTCGTATGGTCTGAGCACTGCACTATCGAGGCAGATGAAGGGGCACATGGCCCCGAGGCAGAGCAGGAGCATGAGGGACCATTCAGGTTACCGGGCTACAAAAGTACTTTTTATCTGACAAAGCCTATTCTTGACGGCGGCTCCTTCACCTGGGCAGAGGCTACTAAGGGGGGGCAGCGAATTCCGGACGGTAAGGCAGTTGTGGAAGAGATCTTAAAAATCGCTCGTGTCATGCAGGACATACGAGACATGTTCGGCGATCGCCCCATCATCGTCACTAGTTGGTATCGAGACCCTGTCACAAACCTCAGAGTAGGCGGCGCGCGACAGTCGCGACACCTCACCGGCGGCGCTGTTGATTTCAAGATTTCCGGGGTGTCTCCCTCGGAAGTCCAGCAGCGCCTAGACCCGTGGTGGGCGGGCAAGGGCGGCTTAGCCAGTGCCCGCACCTTCACCCACATCGATAACAGAGGCTACCGCGCTAGGTGGCGATATGGTCGCTAACCTTGGCCGGTAAAACGTTCAACCACTCATAAATAGAGGTTCACACCATGACTGCACTACAGCTCGCAGACATTCCCCCAGACATCGACACAGTAGAGAAATTGCACGCCTGGACTGGTCAAGTCTTGGGCTACCTCTACCGCGACGAGTCAGTATTAGAGGCAGTCAACCGACAGAGCCGCGTCGCTGACTCTGCCCCGTTTGAAATCCTAGCGGCCACGCCTATCGAGTGGCGGCTCATCACCAGGACGACGATTGCCCTCAATCCTGACTGGCAGCTTGGGCAGGCCGGAGTCTGGATTTACGCGCAGGACTTGGGGACGGCTACGATTCCCGACGCCTTCAAGCTTGCCGCGTCGTAGGTCGTGGCCGCACCTCCGCCGACCTCGCCTTTTGCTCCGGGGCCGAGGGTTCCCCCCTCACCACCTCAGCCCCTTCAAATGCCCTCTCAAGCCCCGAGAGGGCTACCGTTTGCAGAGCCTCCCTCGCCGCCCTCCCAACAGTCCCCTCGCCGCCCTTTCACCGCTCGCCGCCCTTTCACCGCTCGCCGGCCTCCCCCGAAGCTGGCACCGAGGCCAACGCCAGTTAGCGCGGCCAAGCCACTGGCGACAGCAGGGGGGGGAGGGCTAGCCGCTCTTGCTACCCCTGTGGCGATCGGTGCTGCTGGTGCGCTAGGGCTAAGCCTTGCTATTGAAGGCCTAGCCCAGTCCGCTGAAGAACTTGGATGGTTCGTTAGCCCTAGTGTTTGCCTTATCCCGAATTCGGAGGACAGGGGACCACCGACTTTCTTGATTTCGGAATAGAGGGAGGAGGACAGCCGGTACTGTACCGGCTTTACGCCCGCCTCCGCTTTGAGATATCTAGCCGTCGTGGAGAAAGTATTTTCGATCGGGAATTTGACAGTTGGATAAGAGGTCCGGTTAGAGGGTATGGCGTTGAGGGTATGCCTACGTCCCCTCGATGGTTCGTCGTTGGATCCGCGCGCGACGGCTCACCTGAAAAGAAAACGCTGGTATGGACTAGTACCGAGAATTCAGCAGGCGAACGGTATAAAACCCTGAATTTTGAAGTGTCGGTAGTCCCTTACAGCGACTCGGACAACCCCGATCGCCCAAGCCCCTACTCTCAACCTCACACCCCAAACGGACCAAACGGCAGAACCGCCCCCGCCCCCGCCCCCCCCGCCGCGCCTTACTCTCCCCCCGACCGAGACACCCCAGCCGTTCCCTACGCGCCAGCACCAGCGCCCACACCAGACCAGTCAGCCGCCCCAGCTCCCCAGCCCAACCCCCAGCCCACCCCCCTTCCGACCCCAGGCGCCGCACCCGCTCCCGCACCCGCTCCCACACC
>JBHJHJ010000152.1:0-14417 GCA_050330955.1 Elainellaceae cyanobacterium
ACCTTTATCCCCAGGTTATTGCTCTGGTTTGTGAACCCCAACCCACTCGCCCCTGGCCGCGTTGCGTAGCTCAGGTCTGTCGTGTCCTGTACCGCTAGAACCGTCTGACACTCCCGCGCCCGCTTGACGACTCCGTCCCGATGACTCGCCAGTATCGCCCGTGGCTTCACGTTGGTATTTGACCAAAATCGATAGATGTTCTGCGCTTCGCTAGCGCTGCTGCTTGCCTCAGGTACGCTTGCCGTTGGTTGCTCTGCCAACGTGTTGAGTACTGCTTTGAGGCGTTTGGCGTGGCGCAAGTCGCCAAAGTGGGCGCTATTGATTTCTCAGCTAGCCCAATCTTGCATCGTGCTGCTGACTCCTGCGATCGTCTTGTTACGACCCATCCTCTCGCAAAGAGCCCCCCAATCCCCCTCCCAGCAATACTCCTACACACTTCTGTGTAATGGATAGTTTAGGTAAGGGGGGCGGGGGGGATCTCTGCCCTACATCTGGCAAAATAATTTCTTTTGCGTAAGTCCTAAGTAGTCTTTATCGCCTCAGCACTCTCTCGCCCCACCCGCTTCCCCCGTTCCGGGTGAAACAACCGACTCACCGTATCCGCACTCACCCCCGCCCGCTTACCAATAGCCGCAAAGCTCCACCCACGTTCTGCCTTCGCCGCCTGCAGCCGCGCTAATCCCTCAGGGCTGGCCAGAAAACCGCGTTTGCTCATGGGTCGCTATCGTCCGTCAAATTTTCCTCCAGCGTAGCCGAAGCAACACAGCAGCGTCTCGCCTAAACCCCAACCATCCACTGCCAAACCCACAACCGCCACGGCACCCCTTCCAATCGCCGCGCTTCAAACCCCTCGATTCAATTCTGAACCCTCAATCTCCAGAGCGAAAGCTTCACGATTCAGGCCCATCACCCGCAACGGTCAGGCCCACCGCATAAAGCGGTCAAGCTCAAACCTGCGATCGCCCAGCTCAAAGCCTCAACCGCCGAACCCAATCACTCAACGCTCAAGTTCAGAACCTCCACATTTCAGACCTAAAGCGCCGCCCTTTGAGCCCGGCACCTCAACGCTCCAGGGTAGAGAAGGTGATCGCCAACCACAAGCCCTCAGCGCCCAGTCGCAAACCTCAACAGGTCAAGCCTCAAGCGCCACCCCTCAAGCCCCATACCCCAACGTTCCAAGGCAAGGAAGGCGATCGCCTGTAAGTAAGCTAACCCTTCCAGATACAAACGCCGCCGCCCGTCGCCAAAATCCACCGCGAGCTGGCCCAATCCCGCCTGACTTGCGCCGTCACTGACTCACCGCCACCTGCATCGCCTGACGGGTTTTATCCGCCTGATTCAGCAGCGACTCCGCAAAGGCGATCGCCTCCTGGTCCGACTTGCCCCCTGCGAGCTGGGCCAGCTCTTCCCGGCGCTGCTTGTGGTCTAGGGGCATCACCCGCACCACGGTGCGCACCTCGCTAGGTGCCTCATCGGGCGCGTCGCCCTGCGCTGCGTCAGCTTCCCCCACTACGTTTTTGCTGACGTGGAAATGGTTGTCGGCCATGGCCGCCACGATGGGCTGGTGGGTGACGCACAGCACCTGGTGGCGAGCGCTGAGCTGGTGCAGCTTTTCGGCGATCGCCTGGGCCACGCGGCCCGACACCCCCGCGTCAATCTCATCAAAAATCATCGTGCCCACCGCGTCCGCTTGGGAGAGGCACACCTTCAGCGCCAGCAAAAAGCGGCTCATCTCACCGCCCGAGGCGGTTTCAGACAGGGGCTGCAGCGGCTCGCCGGGGTTAGGGCTAAACATAAAGGTGATGCGGTCCGCGCCGCTGGCGGTGGGGGTGGCGGGGGCAAGCGCGACCTGGAACTGCACCTTATCCATGGCCAAGGGCTTGAGCTGGCTTACGAGCTTGTTCTGCAGCTGATCCGCCGCCCCCTGCCGCAGCTGGGTGAGTCCCGCGCAGGCGTCTACCAGCTTGGCCTGCTTCGCTCGGTAGGCCTTCTCTAGAGCCTCCACCGACTGGCCGCTGTCGGTCAGGGCGTCTAGCTCCGCCTGGAGCTGCTGGTCGCGGGCGATCGCCTCTTTTAGGGTGGGGCCATACTTGCGGCAAATTTGCTTCAGCTGAACGATGCGCTCCTCCACTTCGCTCAGCCGCTGGGGGTCGGTCTCCAGTCCTTCGCCATAGGCGTTGATCTGCCGCCCCGTTTCCTCTACGTGGGCCAGGGCCTCATTGAGCATCTCCAGCATAGGCTGGAGGGTGGTGTCATATTCCACCATGTCCGTGAGGGTGTCGTGGGCGCGGCCCAGCAGGTCGGCGCAGGCATCGCTGCCGTCGTCGGCCTGGTAGAGCAGTTGATAGACCTGGTAGCTCTGCTGCTGCAGCTCCACCGCGTGGCTCAGCCGCTTGCGCTCTTGCTCTAGGTTGTCCAGCTCGTCGGGGTCATCGAGGTCGGCCTCCTGCAGCTCTTTGGCCTGAAAGGTAAATAGGTCGAGCTGCTGCTGACGCTGGGCTTCCTGCTGCTGACGGCGCTCTAGGGCTTTTTGGGCGGTTTGAGCCGCGCTGTAAGCCGCGGCAACCGCTTCAAGCTGGCGCTGCAGCGCCAGACCGCCAAAGCCATCGAGCCAGCTCCGCTGCAGCGCTGCCTCCCCCAGCTGCACCGTCTGCCCCTGGGCGGTGATTTCCACCAGGCGCTGCCGCAGCGATTCAATCTGCTGCTTGTTCACCAGCATGCCGTTGACCCGCGAGCGGTTGCGTACCCCGCCCCGTCCCGCGGTTAGCTCGCGGCGGCAAACCAAGGCGCCATCGTCAACTGGGTCTATTTCTTGGGCCTTGAGCCACTGGGCCAGCTCTGGCACCAGGGCAAATCGGGCCTCGATTAAACCGCGATCGCTGCCGGCCCGCACAATGCGCCCCGACACCCGCCCCCCCAGGACGGCGTCAATGGCATCTAAAATAATTGACTTTCCGGCCCCTGTTTCGCCAGTCAACACATTGAGACCCTCACCAAACAGCAGGTCTAGGGAGTCGACTAGCGCAAAGTTTTCGACGTGGAGGGAAATCAGCATAGCGTGACGGTGAGCAGGCTGCGCCAGAACGAGTCCATCAGTGTAGTACGCTGACAGACCCCTTCAGTTTGACACACTCCTTCAGCGATTCACCTCAGCGTTCAGAGGGTTGGAACACCAGATCGCACCGTTCACAGTAGAGCGATCGCGCCCACTTACGGTACTCTGGCGCGTACACCCGGTTGTAGCGCTTCACGACGCGGTGCCTAGCGTAGGCCGTCACCCCTGCTGCTACGCCCAAAACCGGCAGACTGGTGCCGATGGCCGCCGCGCCCACCATGCCCCCTAGGGCGACGCAGCCCAGACCCACCGGGTCTCTCGGCGGCGCGGTCAGCCGCTTTCCTTGCCGGGTTTTGGGGCTGCGCCCCAGCCAGTCGTTGACCAAATCGCCGTAGCTGGGCAGCGATCGCTTGCCGTAGCGCTGCTCCAAGGCCTGGAGGTGGGCGTCGGTGCCGCAGCAGGGACAGCTGAGGCTATCTTCCGATGCGGAATGGCCTGAGCTATCGCTTTCGGATTGCGCATAAGCCCTGCCTCGACGGGTTCCGTCTTGGCGAGCTCCATCTTGGCGGGCCTCATTTTGGCGGGGTAAGGGCCGAGCCTGAAACGAACGACGGGGGGCTGAGCGGCGAGGTGGGGCAGGACGTCTAGAAGTCATAGCAAAAAATATTGTTCAGGCCAGTGCTCGTCGAACAGTGCATCTATCGCAGTAGCGTAGTATTTTTTGACCTTGAGCACAATCTGTAGGAGGACTGACTTGCGACCGGTGAGGTCTCTAGATCTCCCTGAGGATGAGACCCAGAGTTTTAGAGCGCTGGCCACTTCGCTGAGGACATTTTGGGCGCTGAACCGAACAGCCCTGGAGCGAAGCGGCGAGCCATCACGCACAAAGACTTGTGGCGATGGCTTACAATCCGCCGTTGCAGAGACCGTGCAGAAACCGTAGGAAAGGACTGAAGAAACCTGCGGCGCGATCGCCCGATGGGTTTCCTATAGTAGAGATATCGCCACAACAAAAAAATAGCTAACGGCAGGAGGTCTGCCATGACGATGCTTGAGACCAAGACTGAGCCGATGGTGCTCAACATGGGGCCCCATCACCCTTCGATGCACGGCTGCTTTCGCTTGATGATGACCTTGGATGGAGAGGACGTTATAGACTGTGAGCCAGTAATTGGCTATCTCCATCGCGGCATGGAGAAGATTGCAGAGAACCGCACCAACATCATGTATGTGCCCTACGTCAGCCGGTGGGACTATGCCGCAGGCATGTTCAACGAAGCGGTGACCGTCAACGCGGTAGAAAAGCTAGCAGATATCGCGGTTCCCAAGCGGGCCAGCTACATCCGCATGGTGATGCTAGAGCTTAACCGCATTGCCAGCCATCTGCTCTGGATGGGACCTTTTATGCTGGATATGGGGGCAGGCACGCCTCTGTTTTACATCTTTCGGGAACGGGAGATGATTTACGACCTGTGGGAAGCCGCGACTGGATCCCGCATGGTCAATAACAATTACTTCCGCATTGGCGGCGTGGCTGCCGACCTGCCCTATGGCTGGATAGATAAGTGCAGGGATTTTTGTGACTACTTTGATCAGAAAGTGGACGAGTACGAACGGTTAATTACCGACAACCCTATCTTTCGGCGGCGGATAGAGGGTATTGGCGTTGTTTCCCGAGAAGATGCGATTAACTGGGGGCTATCTGGTCCTATGCTGCGGGCCTCTGGGGTCAAGTGGGATTTGCGCAAGGTCGACCACTACGAGCGCTACGACGAAGTGGACTGGGATATCGCGTGGGAGAATGCGGGCGATTGCCTGGCCCGCTACCGCGTTCGAATTCAGGAGATGCGTGAATCGAGTCGAATTATTCGGCAGTTGATTGACCAGATGCCAGGTGGGGCCTACGAAACCTTGGAGGCCCAACGGATGGCTGGGGGCCCAAAGTCCTTCTGGAATGACTTTGACTACCAGTTTGAAGGTAAAAAAATCCCACCCACCTTCAAAATTCCGTCGGGGGAGCACTACGTGCGCATCGAGAGCGGCAAGGGGGAGCTGGGCATCTATATCATCGGCGATGGGAGCGTGTTTCCCTGGCGCTGGAAGATCCGCGCGGCTGACTTTAACAACCTGCAGATTTTGCCCTATATGCTTCAGGGGGTCAAAGTCGCAGACATTGTGGTCATTTTGGGCAGCATTGACATCATTATGGGGTCGGTCGATCGCTAACCTCACCTAGAATGAGGTTCAGCGTAGCCTTTTGCTGACGTGCGATACCGTTTTGAATCGAGACAGTTATGACACTCAACACCCAAAAATGCACCCCCTGCGAGGGGAACGTAGACAAGATCTCCAACGAGGAGGCAGCCAAGCTAAAATCTCAGATTCCAGAGTGGGAGATGGTTGAAGTTGACGGAGAGAAGCGATTAGAGCGGGTATTTGAGTTCTCAGACTTTCAGTCAGCTCTCGAATTTACGAATCAGGTGGGCCAAATCGCCGAGCAGGAGGGCCATCACCCGGCCCTGCTGACCGAGTGGGGCAAGGTCACCGTCACCTGGTGGACCCACGCTATTAATGGGCTGCACCAAAACGATTTCATCATGGCGGCGAAGACGGATAAGCTGTAGGCTTTTGCTCCCCGTGTAGAGCATTTATTTTGGCTTTCCTGCAGGAAAGTCTGTGCTTAGCGTTCTGGAAGGCCCCCGTCCCGAGCCCTTCCCCCAACTTTGAGGGAAGGGAATTGAGCTCTCGCCCAAATTTGGGCGAGGGATTGGGTGAGAGGGCATCGACACGCTAGACCGCTTACTCTTCACTGCCCTGAAGGCGCAGGAGCAGAAAGCCCAGCGCCAGCCCCACCAGAATCAGCGTGGAGGATAAAATGGCGGCGTTAAAAATTTCGCTATTCATAGGATTTGATAAAACGTTAGGTCATCGGCCTGCATACCGTATTCTAGAGCAGTTCGTGACGCACAAATAACGTTTCAAGATAACGCACTCAATTCGTTTTTATGTCGCAATCTCCCAGCCCCCGGCTCGCAATTCCCCTCGGTGATCCCGCTGGCATCGGCACTGAGGTGGTGCTTAAAGCCCTGGCCGACCCCGAAATTCAACCGCTGCACGCCCACTTCACGCTTGTGGGCGATCGCGACCTGCTGCGCTTCACCCACAAGCAGCTCCGGACCGCGCTGGTGGTGGCGGGGCGATCGCCCAATGTCCTGGCGGACCCAGACGCCTTATCCCTGCTGGATGTCAAGCTGCCCGCAAAACTCGTTTCGGAGATCTTCCCCGGGCGCGGCAGCGCCGCCAGCGGAGAGGCCAGCTTTCAGTTTTTGCAGACGGCGCTGGACGAGACCGTAGCGGGGCGGTTTCAGGGGGTGGTGACCGCCCCCATCGCCAAGTCGACCTGGGCTGCGGCGGGGCACGTCTATCCCGGTCAGACCGAGCTGCTGGCGGAGCGCGGGGGATGTGCCCGCGTCGGCATGCTGTTCGTGGGGCGATCGCCCCACACCGGCTGGACCCTGCGGACGCTGTTGGCCACCACCCACATTCCCCTGCGGCAGGTGCCCGATGCCCTGACGCCGGAGCTGCTGGACTGGAAACTTGACCTGCTGGTCCACTGCCTCCGGCAGGACTTTGGCATCGCTGAACCCCGCATTGCTGTGGCGGGGCTCAACCCCCACAGCGGCGAGGCGGGGCAGCTTGGCCCAGAAGAGCGGGACTGGCTCTCCCCGTGGATCGAGGCCGCAAATGCCCGCTTACCGGAGGTGCAGCTTCAAGGTCCGGTGCCCCCAGACACGCTGTGGGTCAGCCCCGGTCAGGCTTGGTACGGCATTGGCGACCCCAACCCCCACGATGGCTATCTGGCCCTATACCATGACCAGGGGCTCATCCCGGTCAAGCTGATGGCCTTTGACCGGGCCGTCAATACCACCCTCGGCCTGCCCTTTGTGCGCACTTCCCCGGACCACGGCACCGCCTTTGACATCGCCGGACGGGGGATCGCCGACGCCACCAGCTTTAAGGCAGCCCTGCAGCTCGGCGTGGAGCTGGCCCAGCGCCGGACTCCAACTTGAGCAGCCCAACTCAGGCAGCAGTAAACTAATCAATATATCTTTAGGGAAATACTGCCCTCTAGGCCGTAGTTAGACTCGCTGCTGATCCGTAAGTCCCCCGAATTCCCCCATGCCTATCTCCACCGACCAGTCCACGCCGCCGTTAAGCATTTGGACCAAGCTGACCTACGGCGCTGGCGGTATTGGCAGCTCGGCGACGGGCAGTATGCTGGTGTTCTTTTTTCTGTTCTTTCTCACCGATGTGGCTGGGCTACCGGCGGCCCTGGCGGGGAGCGTGCTAATGCTAGGCCAGGTGAGCGACGCCGTGAGCGACCCGATTATTGGACTGCTCAGCGATCGCACCCAGTCGCGCTGGGGCCGCCGCTACCCCTGGATTGTGCTGGGCGCCCTGCCCTTTGGCCTGTCGTTTGCGCTGCTGTGGCTGATTCCCTCCACCAACCCCTGGGTGATGTTCGCCTACTATGCCACCGTAGGCATTGCCTACAAAACGGCCCTGACGGCGGTGTATCTGCCCTACGTGTCTCTCACCCCCGACCTGACGCGAGACTACAACGAGCGGACGCGGCTCAACAGCGTCCGCTTTGCTTTCTCCATTGGCAGCAGCATCTTGGCGATCGCTCTGGGGGCGTTTCTCTTTAGCACCCTCGACAACGTCGCGGCCCGCTACTGGACCCTGGGGATTATTGGCGGGGCGTTGTGCATTCTTGCGGCAGTGGTATGCGTCTGGGGTACCTATCCCCGGGTGCAGGCTGCAGAGCGGCAGCGCGAGAAGGTCACCGTTCCGCCGCGTATGCCCATGTTGAAGCAGCTGCAGGTGGTATTCTCCAACCGCCCTTTTCTGCTGGTGATGGTAATCTATCTCTGCTCTTGGGTGGCCGCGCAGCTTACCGCCACCGTGATGCAGTATTTTGTGGTCAGCTGGATGCAGCTGCCGTCTACGACATTCACGCTGTTTGCGATCGTGGTCCAAACCACGGCGCTGCTGATGCTGTTTGTGTGGAGCTGGCTGAGTCAGCGCGTGGGCAAGCGGCCAGTCTACTTTATGGGGAGCGGACTTTGGGTGATTGCCCAAGCGGGTCTGTTCTTCCTGCAGCCGGGGCAGGTGGGGCTGATGTTTGTTTTGGGGGTGATGGCGGGATTCGGCGTCTCGACGGCCTATCTCATTCCTTGGTCCATGCTGCCCGACGTGATTGAGCTGGATGAGTTACAGACGGGCCATAGACGGGAAGGGGCGTTTTACGCCTTCATGGTGATGCTGCAGAAAGTGGGGGTAGCGGCGGGTCTGTTTGTCGTAGGTCAGGCCTTAGAGTGGGCGGGCTACATAGAGACCGTGGCCGGGGAATCCGCCGCCACACAGCCCCAGTCAGCGCTGCTGGTGATTCGGCTGGCGATCGGCCCAGTGTCGGCGCTGATTCTGTGTGCTGGTTTAGTGGCGGCCTATTTCTATCCCATTACGCAGGCAGTGCATGCTGAAATTATGCTGAAGCTGCAGGAGCGGCGGAATGGGTAGCGGTATCGCTCTGGTATCCCTCTGGGCGCGAGCTACGTTTACTTGTTGCCCAGACCGTCGTAGAACTCTTCGTCAAACCGGTCTTCTAGCTTGTTGCCCAGGCCGTCGTAGAACTCTTCGTCAAACCGGTCTTCTAGGGCTAGGGCAGGTGCGGTAAATGCCGCCAAGGGTAAAACAAATAGTGCGATTGTAATTAGGCGTTTCATGGTTTTCATCTCCAAATCAGTGGGGCTGTTGTAGCGAGCCCGAAGGACTTTGAGAGCAAAACCGATTGCGCTGGCTTGGTTGCCGCAGCAGGGCATGAGGGTAGAAAGGTCTGGTCTTGCTCTCTGCCTCCACTATGGCGCGCAAATGTAAGGATTTCATGACGAAAACCTGAGAGAAGTTTGAGTGCAGGCTTAGGACGCTCTGAATTCGGCTATGGGCTAAACGCGCAGAGTTTCCTGAAATTAATGGGATTGCGCCGTCGAGAGCTTGCCGAAGTGACGCAATCATTGACCCGGATGGCAGATCGACCATAATTAAGTGGCTGGCCACAAGTAAACGACGCTGGAGTTCGGCTCCGTGGCGGGAGCGAACCCAAAAAATAGCGTCGTTTACTTGTGGCCTCTGACCTAAGACATGTTGACTTTTTAGTAAAACTTAAGATGCAAAAGCGACTCGGACGCATTTTCGCGGTTGCCCTCATCATTCTTGTCAGCGTGAGTTGGTCCCTATCGACCCGAGCGCAAACGACTGATTTAGAAAGGGCGACCTTTGCAGGCGGCTGTTTCTGGTGTATGGAAAAGCCCTTTGAGGCCCTAGCCGGAGTTACGGATGTTATCTCTGGCTATACGGGTGGCACGGTCGAAAACCCCAGCTATGAGCAGGTCTCCTCCGGCAGCACGGGCCACATTGAATCGGTGCAGATCATCTACGACCCGCAGCAGATTGGCTATGCTGATTTGCTTGATGTGTACTGGCGAAACGTTGATCCCCTAGATGACGGTGGCCAGTTCTGCGATCGCGGGGAGCAGTACGAAACCAGGATTTTCTACCACAGCGATGAGCAGCGCCGGCTCGCACAGCAGTCTAAGGCCGCCGCCGAGGAAGAGCTTGGAGAGGCCATTGTTACTGAGATTATTCCAGCCTCCTCCTTCTACAGGGCCGAAGACTACCACCAAAACTACTACCGCACCCACCCGATTCGCTACCGGGCCTACCGCTTTGCCTGCGGACGCGATCGCCGGCTGCAGGACGTCTGGGGCAGTGCGCCCGCGCACTAGGTCAGCCGCTTACTGCAACAATAAAAGCGCGATCGCCTCTATAGAGAAGCGATCGCGCTTTTACATAAATTCAAAACTTGGTGAGAGAAGCCAGTAAGCCAGTCCCTAATGTCCGCAATCGCGGTGGATGACTTACTGACCTGCATTTGAGTGTTGCAAGCCTAAGGAACCTTCCTAGGTAGTTGTACGTCCCTAGGGGGTGCTATCCGGAACATTGAGGCTAGCTAGCAACCATTTCTTGGTTCTTAGCCTGGGCTGATCCTTGCGTCCCCAGCTGAATAAGCTCGATTTTATAGCCCGTGGGGTCTTGGATAAAGGCAATTACCGTAGAACCATGCTTCATCGGTCCGGGCTCGCGCACTACGTTCCCGCCTTGGGCCTTGATGCGATCGCAGGTGGCGTAAATGTCGTCAACCCCGAGGGCAATGTGGCCGTAGGCATCCCCTAGGTCGTAGCTGTCGGTGCCCCAGTTGTAGGTCAGCTCGATCACGGTATGATCGGACTCATCGCCGTAGCCCACGAAAGCCAGGGTGAATTCCCCGCCGGGGTAGTCTTTCTTGCGCAGCAGCGTCATCCCCAGCACGTCGCAGTAGAACGCCAGGGATTCGTCTAGGTTACCAACCCTCAGCATGGTGTGTAGCATTCGCATATGGAGTAGCCTCGCCCTCTAAATTAGGAGTTCTCTAAAAAAGCAGTTCTGAGGGTTATGGTAATCGGTACAGGAATAATCCCGCTAGCGATCGCCCCTATTGTTTCGGCCAGTCTATTCCCCGCGCAGCCAGAATGATACAGTTGCGTGGACTATCTCTCCAAAAGCCTCGACTAGCGCTATCCCATAGCTCTAGCGTCATAGTCTAGCCCCCCTTTAAACATCCAAAACCTTATACGGAGTAACGCGATGATGAACGCCCTTGATACGGCAATCGAAGATATCCTGGCCCGCGAAATCCTGGACTCCCGCGGTCGGCCCACGATTGAAGCGGAAGTCTACCTGACGGGCGGCGCTGTTGGACTGGCACAGGTGCCGAGCGGCGCCTCCACCGGCACGTTCGAAGCCCACGAGCTGCGGGATGGGGATTCAGGGCGCTACGGCGGTAAAGGGGTTCAGAACGCCGTGACCAATGTAGAGGAGAAAATCGCCTCTGAACTGGTGGATTTAGACGCCCTTGACCAGGCCTTGATCGACCAAACCATGATCGAGCTAGACGGCTCCAAGAACAAAGCAAACCTGGGGGCGAACGCCATCCTCGCCGTTTCTCTAGCCACCGCCAAGGCCGCCGCCAATGCCATCGAGCTGCCCCTCTATCGCTACCTGGGCGGGCCCCTCGCCAATCTGCTGCCGGTGCCGCTGATGAACGTGATCAACGGCGGAGCCCACGCAGACAATAACGTGGATATCCAAGAGTTTATGATTGTGCCCCACGGCGCGCCGTCCTTCCGAGAGGCGCTGCGCTGGGGTGCGGAGGTGTTTTCAGCCCTGAGCAAAGTGCTTAAGGATAAGGGGCTGCTGACGGGTGTGGGGGATGAAGGCGGCTTTGCCCCCAACCTGGGCTCCAACAGCGAGGCCCTAGAGCTGTTGATTGCGGCCATTGAGAAGGCGGGCTATCGCCCTGGTGAGCAGGTGTCCCTGGCCCTAGACGTGGCCGCCAGCGAGTTTTACAAAGATGGGCAGTATCACTACGACGGGGCAGCCCACTCCCCCGCTGAAATCATCAGCTACTACGCATCCCTCATGGGGCAGTACCCCATTGTCTCTATCGAAGACGGCCTGCACGAGGAAGACTGGGCGAACTGGCAGCAGCTCCAGTCGCAGTTGGGCGATCGCGTCCAACTGGTGGGGGATGACCTGTTTGTCACCAACCCTGAGCGTCTGCAGCGCGGCATCGCCGACAAAGCGGGCAACTCGATTTTGATTAAGCTCAATCAAATTGGCTCGCTGACGGAAACGCTGCAGACCATCGACATGGCTACCCGCAGCGGCTACACCTCCGTGATCAGCCACCGCTCGGGCGAAACGGAGGACACTACCATTGCTGACTTGGCCGTGGCGACGCGGGCCGGGCAAATTAAGACCGGGTCGCTGTGCCGCAGCGAGCGCGTGGCAAAATACAACCGCCTGCTGCGGATTGAGTCGGAGTTGGGGGATCAGGCGGTTTACGCTGGGGCCGTGGGTTTAGGCCCTCGGTTCCGCTAGTCACAAGGGTAGGCATTGCCCACGTACTTGTTTAGGTGCCATGCAAGCCCCCATCCCTAGCCCTTCCCCCAATTCCGAGGGAAGGTAACTAGCCTCCCCTCTCCCAATGTTGGGAGAGGGGTCAGGGGTGAGGGCCTTCGATACGCTAAACAGATACTTTCCCACCCCGCTCACGCTACAAAAGGCGGCACCCAGATTCGAACTGGGGGATGGAGGTTTTGCAGACCTCTGCCTTACCACTTGGCTATGCCGCCATTACGGCTTTCTATGATATCGCGGAATCCGTTCAATGGGATAGGGCGTACAGCTGTACGCTCCTACGCGTGCGTCTATTCACATCGAGTAGCATTTATGCGGGGACGCGTTCCGCTAGGCGATCGCGCCATTCGCCCACCGCTCGCCCCAAGTTTGACGGCAGCCAACTGTCATACTGCGAATATACCGGCAGCCGCGGCTGCAGCGACCAGCCGGCTTCCCGCAGCAGAGCCCTCATCTGGTGACGGTGCAGGTAGTCGGGGTTGACTTCATCTTTGGGCACAATGCCCCCCAGGTCTCCTGCCCCTGCTCCCAAGCAATCCAGCAGCGCCGAGGGTGCGATTAGGTTGGGTGGCACCTGAATCGTGATGTCAGCAGGTAGGACCTCCCTGGCGATCGCCACCGCCCGCACCAGGTCCTCTCCCGCTAGGGTTACCCCCCGCCAGGGCTGCTGATGCCCCACGCTGTGGGGCTGCAAGATTACCTCCTGCACGTGGCCCCACCGCTGATGCACCTGGGCGATCGCCGTCAGCGAATCTCGCCAGTCGGCTTCGGTTTCCCCTAGCCCCAGCAGGAGCCCCGTGGTGAAAGGAATTCCGAGTTCCCCAGCCCACTGGAGCTGCTGCAGCCGCAGCTTGGGGAACTTGCTGGGGGCGTACTGGTGCACCGTCTGCATCAGATGGGGAGACACCTGCTCTACCATCAGCCCCATGGATACGTTCACCTGCTTAAGCTGAGCCATTTCCTCATACAGCAGCGGCCCCGCATTGGTGTGGGGCAAAAAGCCCTGCTCTAGGGCAAGCTGGCACAGGCTGTAAATCAGCTCAAACCACGCCTGACGCCGCCTACTAGAAGGGTGTACTTCACCACTGAGGATCAAGATTTCGCTGGTTTCTGCTGGAAGCTGGCTCAAGCGGGTGCGGGCCTCAGCGAGAGAGAGCCAGGCGTCATCGCCGGGGTCGACGCGGAAGTTACAGTAGGCGCAGCGGTTGAAGCATTCGTAGGTGGGCACCAGCGTGTAGGCGGGGCTGTAGGTCACCACCCGGGGGTTGTGAGGATCGCTCTGAGGATACTCCATCGCTTTAGCGCTGGGTGATTTTAATTGAGAAGTTAGTGTCGAGGGATTTGGCACCCCCCTTTTCGGCCTGACGCAGCAGCTGACCGAACTGCACCCACAGCAGCGCACCACCGATCACCGTTAGGGGCACAGCGATGCCGTAGGCCACCTTGGGGGAGAAAGAAAAAATTTGCACCGCGGAAGCCAAAAACACGCAGATGCCCACACAGGCTGCCGTGAATGGCACCAGCAGGCTAAAGTTCTGTACCTCTGTCAGCCGCATGGTATCCCGGTTGCGGGACCAGGTCTCTAACCCCAGCTTCACGGTAGCGCCAAACGCCAGCGCCGATGTCATGCCAGCTAGCAGTCCCGCTGCTAGCAGTACGTACGGCACACTATAAAAATTTTCTAACACAGGCTATCTCGGCAAATCCACACGCCCATTATTCAGGGTTTTGGGTAAGTACGGCAAGCCCTGGAACTGCGGGCAACAGGGCAGCCGCCTGGGTGGTGGAATACTGGGCGATCGCCTGCACTGCGGCTCCAAGCAGTCGGTTGGGCTGCAGGTCATCTTTTACCAAGTCCCACAGCCGCGCCACCTCCTCAGTGTGGAGGCGATCGTCCTCTACGAGGGCCAGCAGCACCTGCCGCCGCAGGAATTGCCCCTCTTCTGAAAGGATGAAGCTGGCCCCCATGCGGGCCGTCGGCAGCAGATCAAAGTTCGAGCTGGTGCGGGCGATGCTGATTAGGTTTTCCAGGCGATGCCACTGGAACTTGTCGTCCTTGAACAGCACCTGCAGCAGGCGCCTGCGGAATGCGGGAGATTCCTCGCTCAGCAACCGGCGGGCCACATAGGGGTAGGCCACCTCAACGATGCGAAAGTCGGTGTTGAGGCTGAGGGCTAGTCCCTCTTGAGTGACTAGGGAACGAATGATTAAGGCAAACTTAGCCGGGACGCGGAAGGGGTACTCGTACATCAGCTCAGAGAACTGATCGGTGATGGTTTTGAAG
>JBHJHJ010000153.1:0-26073 GCA_050330955.1 Elainellaceae cyanobacterium
CTCCCCCCTCCTCTCCTCGCTCTCGCCCTCCTTTTCCCTCTCCTACCTGTCCTTGTTCTACTGGTTCTGGTGCTACTGGTTCTGTGGCTTGCGGGTCTGGGTCTATCGGGTCTGGATCTGGATCTACTGGGTCCGGATCTGGGTCTATTGGGTCTGGGTCTATTGGATCGATTGGCTCAATTGGGTCAGGGTCAATCGGTTCAACTGGCTCTTCCGGATCCATCGCCCCCATGTCAGGGGATTCGAGAGGGCGATTTTGGACCGAGGTAACGAGAGTAGCATTTGCTCTGATGCTAGCAATACCTGCTACAGTGCCGCTAAATTCTGGTGCGATTGAATCAAGGCTGTTGGCATTGGCCTGAAACTCGGTTATCTCATCTACATCGCCATCAGCAGGTGAAATCACATTTCCGTTAATATCCAGAAAAGGATTCTCTTCGTCATAGTCAGGACCAATAATGAAGCCAAATTCTGGGTCGCCCTCAATTTCAATTACCGTTGATCCAAAACTGTCTACAACCGGCTCAATAATGGGTTCGCGATTTTGCCCGTATCGAATAGTAACTGGTCCATCAAGAGTTCGTATACTCAGCAAAAAATTGTTGATTTGAAATAGAGAAAATTCGTCTTCAAGTGTCGTCGGATAGCCACGATCCGCTAGAAACATCGCCAGTATTGGCGGTGCATCTTCAGTGGGAGTACTTGAAATCCCTATGGTATCTAGTGCTCGAAATGAACCTGCTGAATCCACGTCAACGCCACCACTGCCGGCAAAAATATAGCCAACGGTAATATTGCCGGATGCAGTAGAAAGATTCACGGATCCATTGTCTAAGATGCCCAAAAAATTAGAGCTGTCGGTGTCGATATTGCCCGTTGTAATGTTGCCAGCTGCCGATAAGGTAATCGACCGTCCCGGAGTCAAGATCGAAAAGCTGCCGCCAAACTCGTCTAAAGCAGTACCAACTGAAATATTGCCGCCAGAACTGATAGTGACTGATCCTGCTTCATCAGCATCAGAAGCCCTCGTGTTAACGGCACCGATTGAAATATCTCCTAGCGCGTTGAGATTTACAGTCCCCTCAGTATTGATATTGCCAACATCAATAGTAGACGCCGAAATATCGACTAAATTCAAAGGCACATTGTTGCCAACGGAATTGTTAATTTGAACCAGCCCTGTTCCTGCGTCAAGGGTAAGGCCAAAATTGCCGTTGATGTTACTACTGGCCGAAATGTTGCCTGCCGCCATATCACCCGTTTCAATGATGGTATTTTGGTTAAGAACGACGTCTCCTTGAAGCTGGACATCTTGCCCTGAAGTCGTTAGCGATATAGATTCATTTTCAGTTAGTGAAGATGCTCCGCCAATTTCAATCGAATCTGCGTTAACAGAGATTGCCCCCGAGGTAGAACTATCAGGACTGGTCGCATCCACTGTATCAATAGAACCGAGTAGCGCGATCGCCCCTGAGATCTCGATATTTCGACCATTGGTTGCAATTACGTCAAATTTGTCCGCAACGGTAAAGAGTCCAGTACCGTCACCATCAGCATCCGCATTAAAGGTGATTGTGCCGGTTCCAGGTATAAACGATAGCTCATTATCTACCAGGTTATTAATCACAATCGTATTGGTTGCTTCTAATGTGACGTCGCCCATTAAAGACTCTAGGGTGGCTTCAGAAATGGTGATGGTTTCTCCTGAAAAGTCATCTGCCAAAATTTGACCGCTAGCCGCTAGACTGGCATCTACTGAAGGATCTCCCCCATTGCCAGAAAAAATCACAATATTTGTCGGATCAAGCAAGATTTCGCCGAAAGAACCATTACTTACACCAACATCGGCCACTCCATCAAATACCAACGTCTCGCGGCCCGAAACCTCTACCAGCCCCCCATCGCCAAATGTGCTGCCCCCGCGAGCACTAATGCTGCCATAGAAGCCCGTTACTTCCTCTGACCACAGCACTACTTCGCCCCCATCACCCAAGGCGATCGCATCAGCACTGATGTTTGAGGTCTCATCCACAAGTGTTCGAGTCGCTGTCGGCGTCGTGCCACCGCCTTGAAACGCTCCGCCCACATGAACCGTGCCGCCTCCTAGGTTCCCGGACGCATTCACGTCTGCCCCCAGCAAAGCCACGCGATCGCCCAGTACCTGTACCGCGCCGCCAGCGCCCTCGGGCAACACATCCGATGCATCCACCGTCCCTGAGGCTAGCAGCGTCCCCGACGTTGGCTCCACCGCCAGCCCTGACCCCGCCAGGGTCACCGTTCCATCGGCGTTCACCGCCACGTCAGATGCAGACCCTACCTCGCCCCCCGTTAGCAGCTCTGGCAGCGCCCCGGGCGAAAACTCAACTGCGTTGGGCAATTGCTCTGGCGTAGCCTCCGCCAGCGTCTCCATCTCCAGGCTCAACAGCCCATTCTCCTGGCTGATGCGGACAAGGTTTTCTCCCGGCACCGCCGCCACCGTAACTTGTCCCCCCTGGGTTCTCAGCGTGCCGGTGTTGATTACTGTGCCCCCCAGCAGCGTCAGCCGCTGCCCTGCGCTGACGCCCAGCTCGCCTTCATTCACTAGCGCCCCGGCTTCGCCAAAGGCAAAACTCGATGGGTTACCCACCAGCGCAGCGTAGTCCACATCCCCAACGGCGCTAAACCACTGGTCGTCAAACCCGATGCCCGTCGCCGTCGTGGCGGTAAAGTCTGCCGGCACGTTTAGGGTGGCGCTGTCGCCAAAGATGATTCCTGCGGGGTTCATCAAAAACAGGTTAGAGTTGCCCCCGGTAACCTGAATCAAGCCATCGATAAAGGAGGCGTCTCCGCCTACAACGCGCCCCAGGATATTTTGAATATCCGGATTGGAAAGGAAGTTGGCGATCTCTCCGGTATCCAGACCGAAGCGTTCAAAGCTGTGAAAGAGGTTATCTCCGGCGCGGGTGCCGCCGTTGATGTCATGCTGCCTGCCGCTGCTGTTAATTTGGGTGCCAGTGCCGTCGTCGGCTGCTGTGATGGACTGGGCCTGTACTTCAGAAGAAAAGCAAATTAGAAGGCTCAAGGGACTGGCGATCGCCGCGACTATGAGGAGAAACCGGGGCATGATGTTTCCTCTGCCTAAGAAACTGCAGTAATTTTTTATGCCTACAGTTTATGAGCAGCCCGTCAGGATTCTCTGCGCTTTAGCGTGAAGCTTAACAATTACCTACCGACCTCCGCAGACGGCGATCGCCTTCCCCATCATCATTGATATACCGTGAAGCACCTAGCCCACAGAACTTAGAGCACCCGCCATAATTGAGCACTGATACTTAAGCTGGCGATCGCACGCCGTCAGCAAATCCAGCACTGCCCCATCGCTGAGGGCCGCGAGCTGGGGGGTAAACGTGCGGTAGCGCTGCAGGTAGGTCAGATAGTAGTTCTGCTGCTGCTGGCGGGTCAGGTCTGGCGCCACTTCCACGACGAAATCGTAGTCTTCGATGGTCTTGTTCTTGCCGTTGCAGTTGCCCTCCGTCAGGTCCACCCAGCAGTCCTCGTAGACCAAAAAGCAGTGACTTTGAGGGATAAAGTCTAGACCGTGGGGAGCAAGCAGCGCCGACACGCCTGTGACAATCTCATCATTCAGGCGGTAAAACCCCAGGTGCTTACGGACCGGCAGCTCGTGCTCCGCCGCCAGCCGGGCGATCGCGCCGTGCTTGGTGGTGCAGTTGCCGCAGCCCTCCTCAAACAAAATTAGCGAGTCCTCACTGTTGGTGTTGGCGGCGTAGGGCAAGGCCTTCGCCCAGCGGCAGGCGTCATGAAACGTGGTTAGCCCCTGCTGGCGGAAGGCCTCAGTCATAACGCCGTCGGCGCGCAGCTGAGGGTTAGGTAGGGTTTCGATGGGATGCACGGGATGTCTCTCCTGATGTTGGGGGTTAGTCTAGTCTTCGCTGTCTTGGTCGACCCAGGTCACCTTCTCCTGGATGGGCGATCGCGTTCCTTCCGCGGGTGGGTCGTCGCTGTAGCCCAGATACAGGTATCCCAGGCAGCGATCGTTTGGCCCCAGGCCCAAAAAATCTTTTAGCTCAGGGGTATAGGTGGCACCGCCCGAACCCCAAAACGAGCCTATGCCGTGGGCCGTGGCGCTGAGCATCATATTTTGGACGCTGCAGGCCACCGCCTCAATCTCTTCAACTTCTGGAATCGCCGCCAGCTTCCGCGCCATCGCCAGCACAATCACGTGGGATGCGTTGAGCACGTTGGTCTTCATGCGCTCGTATTTATCAGGGCTAAACTCGGCCTCTGGGGTTAGCTGCTTATAGAGCGCCGCCTGGAAACGCGCTAGCCGGTGACGCCCTTCCCCCGCAAACACAAAAAAGCGCCACGGCTGCGTCATGCCGTGGGTGGGAGCCCAGTTGGCGTTCTCTAAAAGTTGCCAGACAATAGCGTCGTCAATGGTGCCGCCGTTAAAGCGGCGGGGCTTAACCGAGCGGCGATCGCGGATGAGGCGATTAAGTTGGGTGACTGCGTCTTCAGCCATAGGTCACTACCGCAAAGCTCCAGCAAATAGTCAATCCAAACAGAAGCTAGAGCTAGTATATCGCTAGGAGCTGCGATTGACTGTCACCAGGACCTATCCCAAGGCGGTGTCGGGCTGACCAAAGGGCTGGCCTGGATGGCCAGACGGAACCCCAGTGTAGCCAGCGGCGCCGTTGCCGTTCGGGTAAGCACGCATATTGAGCCGCTTTAGCATTCGCTGCTCCTCAGTTTCGTGGCCTAGCCCCAAAACGCCTTGGTGCATCGAGGCGGTAGGGTAAAAGGAGCCCACCGGATAATTGCTAATCTGCACTGACGCCGGGGTGAATAGAAACACGTTCTGGTTCACCCGCTCTTGATGGCCATCCATGGCAAATACCCCGCCCGCCACGTAATCCACCGAGCGCTGGGCCTCATCCGCATCCATCTGGTTGAGGTTGAGAATCACGGCTTTGCGATCGCGCAGGGCTAAAATCGCGTCGGGCACCTCTTCAAACGAGCGCGGCTCCATCACCACCAGCTCTGACTGACCAGCAGCGAGCCCCGGCATTTCAACCACGTTGGAGGCATCGGGATGCCCCGGCTCTACGTACTGACCCTCGTCGTAGGGCATCTCATCTGACACGCCCAAAATGTCTTGTAATCGCTGAAGGAAGCTCATGGCAATAACCGATAAACGTTAAGTCGGGCTAACAGGGCTTAAAGCGGCGTTCATTTGTACTATAGCACTAGTACTTGTCACATCGGGCATTCGTTGAGGTAGGGATTATTTGTGTGGGGCGGCTGCAGCGCCAGGGCCGCATCCCATATGGGATACAGCATTGTCAGCGGCAGGCCGTAATGGTTAAGGGAGCAGTGGTCTGACCGGGTGCTAGGACCATGATAGTCGCTGCCCCCGGTCTGCAAAAGACCGTAGCGATCGCACAGCGCTAGCAGGCGCCTCACCTGCTTGGGGCTGTGGCCCGGATGGTACACCTCTAGGCCCATAAGCCCGGCATCAACTAAGTCGGGCAGCACCGCTTCCACGCTTCCTCCCTGAAACAGACAGGGATGGGCCCACACAGGCACACCGCCGCAGCGCCGCGTCAGGGCAACCGCGTCCTGGCTCGGAAATTTTTCGTAGTGGACGTAAGCCGGCTTGTCTTCCCCGAGGTAGCGCTCAAAGGCCTCCTGGGCGCAGGCGACGTGCCCCGCTTCAACCAGCGCCCTGGCGAGGTGGGGCCTGCAAGGGGCCATCTCGCCTCGCATCTGTGGAAGGGTAATGGGGCAGCCCAGCGCGTCCAGTCGCTCGGCCATAGCCATGGCCCTTCTATGACGACCAGCCAATCGCTCCGCTAGGACAGGGCCGAGCCGGTCCGGGTTGGGATAGTAGCTGAGGATATGGAGCGATCGCCCGTTGTAAACCGTGCTGATCTCCACCCCGGGAATGATGCTTAATTCTTGGCCGCGGGCGGCATCTACAGCAGACTGCCACCCCCCAAGGGTGTCGTGGTCGGTGATAGCTAGGGCCCGCAGATTCGCCTGGAGCGCGCTCGCCACCAGCGCCTCGGGGTTCAAGGTGCCGTCTGAGTAGGTGGTGTGGCAGTGCAGCTCCAGCATCGGCTTGATGGCAGTTTGTTGCTGTCGTTTTATATGCTTAGTCTATCGCGATTGCTGAGTGGTGGATCGCGCCGCAGCCGTTTAGCACTGGGTGATTCCCGTATCGTCTTACACTAAGCCCGTAAATCGTAAGCATCACATCACGACTGCAAAGGCCTGTAAAGCTTCCCTAAATACTCTATTTCAATCCATCGACACCATGACTATTCCTCTATTCGTCTTGGCGTCTGCCTCCCCTGCGCGGCGGCAGCTTTTGAATAAGGCGGGCATCAGCCCTGTGGTATATCCCAGTCAGTTTGACGAATCTAGTATTCACCGCGACGACCCCGCTGAGCTAGTAGAGCAGCTTGCCCTGGGTAAAGCAACGGTGGTGGCAGAGCAGCTTCGGCAGCACCCAGATAAGCTGGGCGATCGCGCCTTGAACCTAGAGCAGGCCTCGGCGGTGCTTGTCCTGGGCTGCGACTCTGTTTTGGTCGTCAACGGCGAGGTGTACGGCAAGCCCGAAACCCCCCAGGTGGCGATTTCCCGCTGGCGGCAAATGCGGGGCGGTGTTGGGGAGCTGCTGACAGGCCATGTCCTGATTGACCTATGGCGGGGGAACACGCAGGTGCGTCACCAAGTCACCCAAGTTAGCTTCGCTGAGGTGAGCGATCGCCAAATTTCCGCCTACGTAGCCACGGGAGAGCCGCTCAACTGCGCCGGGGCCTTTGCCCTTGAAGGTCGAGGGGGGCTGCTGATTGAGCGAATTGCCGGCTGCCACAGTAATGTTATTGGTCTGAGTCTACCGCTGCTGCGAGAGATGGTGGAAACCGCAGGCTACGCCATTTCAGAGTTCTGGGCGAGTTCAGAGATAAGATAATGACGGGGAATCCTGACGCAGTTCGTAGGATCTAGGGTTAACATAAAACTACATCAGGGTTCGTTGTATGAATTGTTGCTGCATTTGCCGAGTCAGGACTGTATGAAATCTCTGGCCGCTGGTTCTCCAGATCCCGATACACCTGACGACACTACGGCAGTAAGCCGGCTCGATCAGGCTCGCCGCAGTAAAACGCTCTTCCACGAACGCTATGCTGTCATTCGGCCCTTGGGTCGGGGTGGCTTCGGCGTCACCTATTTAGCTCGGGACATCGCCCTACCCGGGCGTCCGCTGTGCGTCATCAAGCAGCTCTGCCCCAAAGTTCAGAACTCCCGAGCGCTGCTTAAGGCCCGAGAGCGCTTTGAGCGCGAGGCGAAAGCCCTTGCTAGCCTGGGCAGCCATTCCAAAATTCCCCAATTGTTGGGTTACTTCGAACGAGACGGCGAGTTTTACCTGATTCAAGAGTATATTCGCGGCATCAACCTCGCCCAGTACGTCAAGCTCTACGGCATGTTTAATGAAGAGCAGGTCCGCCAGTTTCTTCACGAGGTGCTGCCCATCATTTCCTACATTCACCAGCACCAGGTCATTCACCGCGACATCAAGCCGCCCAACATCATTCGCTGCCAGCAGGACGGGCGACTAGTGCTGATTGATTTTGGCGCGGTTAAGGAAGAAATTGCCCAGCTCGCCAACGGAACTCAGCAGATGACAACCCAGTTTGTTGGGACGGTGGGCTTTGCCCCGCCGGAGCAGCTCGCCCTCCGTCCCCGGTACGCCAGCGATATCTACTCACTAGGGGTGACCTGTCTCTATCTCCTGACTGGTAAACCGCCCCTAGAGCTGGACTACGACGTGGCCACAGGTGAAATTCTCTGGCAAGACCTCGCACCGGTTACTCCCTATTTCAGCGAGGTGTTGACCAAGATGATTAAGGTTTCCCCCCGCGATCGCTACAGCACGGTAAGCGAGGTGCAAAGAGCGCTAGACCTTGAGCCCCACGTTCCCGATCTTAACAACTGCCTCACGAGCCAGCCCCGCACGTCTTCCGCTGCCTCTAAGGATTATCTTTCCCCCAATCAGCGCATGGCCCAGTCGATTCGCGACCTGCGGCGGCGGCTGCGGGGTAGTGCCTACGCCGATCCGCGCTGAGGCTGGCCTTATTTAGGGGTTAAACCAGTCTAGAGCCGCTTGATTGAACCTCTCTGCTACCTCGTCGTAGAGACAGTGCCCCGCCTCTGTCACCTCCAGCAGGGTAACCCGGTCGCTAGCTTGGCACAGCGCCCCAGCTTGCTGGAACGGGATGATGCGATCCCCCGTGCCCCACACCAGCAGAGTAGGGCGAGAGAGCTGGGACAGCAGGCGATCGCGGCTGCTGCTGTAGGTGGTGCTGGTGGCGGCTTGGGTGAGGCGACACAGGGTTTGAGCCGCGCCCTGGTCTAGCGTAGGCGCAATGAACTGTGTTACTAGCTCATCGGTAACGCAGTCAGGGTTGGCGTAGGCCAGCCTCAGCGCCCTCCGAATCACCGGGGGACGTCGTACCGCTTGAAAAATCAGCCGAATCAAGGCGGGGGACGCTACCAACCCTTCTACAGTTTGAATGGCCCGCCGCACCTGTAGGTTCTCTACCACCTCCTGACGGGTTTCCGGCAGGGTCAGCAGCATCACCCGCCGTACCATCTGGGGGTGGGTTACTGCCGCAGTCGCCGCCACCAGCGCCCCTAAAGAATGACCTACGAGACCCATAGGACAGCCGATAAAGGTCTGCCAAAAATCGTGCACCAGCTCAGCCCACAGCGGCACGCGGTAGGCGGTTGCGGCCTTCTGCGATCGCCCAAACCCGAGTAGATCTAAGGCATAGACCGGGTGGTGGGCGCCAATCACGGGCAGGTTGCGGTGCCACTGCTGCCAAGACGCGCCAAATCCGTGGATAAAAAGCAGCGGCATGGGGGCTGGTTTCAGTCCCTTTTTAGATTGAGCCGTGGCTGCTAGCGGACGACAGTAGACGTATCGAATACGCCAGCCTCGCCAGATCCAATCCCGGCAGTGGACTTGCGTCACTGGTTGGGTGGGTTCAGAGGGTGGGACTGACTGGGATGGGGCCAATGGGAAACCTGATGCAATCTGACAGGTGAGCTATTCCAGGATAGCGACAAAACTAGGCCAAGCGAGGACGTCCTGCAGAAGCGCCTCATAACCCAGAGTGTTGGGGTGCAGGCCATCGCTTGACAGGTGCGATCGCCACCAGCCCTCTCCCCGAGAGAGCCACAGATCCAGAAGATTGAGGTGAGGCACGCCCTGAGCAAGGCATGCCTGACGGATGGCATCGTTATATTTATGCTGGTCGGTTTGAGCATAGTAAAGACACTCGGCAAACGGCATCGCCGCCTCGTTAACCGGCGTCATGCCCACGAATAGGACGGGGCAGAGCTGATGCGCTTGATGAATCAGCGTCGAGATGTCCTGCTGGAAGCGGTCAAACGGGGTGAAAAGGCGGCCACAGGCGCGCCCTACGCGGCAGGAATCATTGACGCCTACCGACAGGATAATGCAGTCAGGAACGCGGTGACGCAGCTCCCCCCGACAGCGGAATTCGCCTTCTAGGCGGCGCATCACCTGCTGCACGCCGTCTCCGCGAACGCCTAAGTTGTAGAGCACGTGCCCAGCGCTGTCTGACCTCATCCACTGCCGCCGCAGCCGCTCGACCCAGCCACCCCCTTCCGGGTCACCGTAACCATAAATCAGGCTATCGCCCAGGGCCACAATCCGGAGCGGCGCAGTGCGGGACGGGCGGGGCGTCGATACTGGGAGGATTGGGGAGAGCGTGGTCATAAAAAGGGGCAGCCATGAAAAAACGACAGCGAGTCATATAGCGGAGCAGGCCAAGGCGAATTAGGTTTTGTGCCTTGTCTCAGGCAGCATTGTCGAATCAAGCCGCTGAAGCAAAGCGGCAAAATAAAAGTTAATATCTCGCTATATACTGACATACAGCGGTGCACTTTTCGTTAAGCCGTCCTGAGGGCCACACCCACAGATTAAAAGAGCTGCAGTGTTAACATAGGAGACGCTTGGCCCATTAGCCCAGTGCCCGCTCTACTCACAAAAAGCAATTTACAAAACCAGCCTAATGACTTCAAAGCGTCCTGCAATCGATAACGCCCAGCTCATGCGCCGTGCGGAAGATCTCATTCAAGCCGCCTCCAATCGATATCGAATTACGGTTCAGGTCGCCACTCGGGCCCAGCGTCGTCGCTACGAAGATTTTGACAGCATGGACGACTCCAAGATGAAGCCGGTTATTCGCGCCGTCATTGAGATGTCTGACGAGCTCACCCAGCCGGAAATTATTGGCGAGTAATGCCCCGCACTTGGTCATTGTGGATGAATCGGCGAAGTAGGAGCCTTCAGAGGTTGCGGTGCGATCGCCGTTCTGGTTATTGTTGGGCGCTGGTCGGGTTAGCGCTGGCCTTTGTTTTTGCTTTGGGGCAGCCTCAGCAGGTGAGCGCCCAAGGCCTGATTCCAACGCGGGAGGCAGCGGCGCAAATTTACGCGCAGATGCCCGATCTACCCCTTGAAAATCATTACGAGCGCGCAGAGGCCCGCGGTGTGGATGAGTCCAATACCCTCATGCTCCGGTTCATTCGCTACCACCTGTTCGTGCAGCGCCGTTCCCCTGTCCTTCGGCTGGATTGGAAGCTGACTTTGGCCGACTATCTCGGGGTGAATGAGTGGGTCACCGAGCCCGTCTATCCTAGCTTCAATGAATTAGAGGATTCTCCCCGCAACGGCGACATGAACGCGGTGCGATCGCTCAACTTGGCCCAGAGACAGGCCCTCGTCGAAGCCCTCGTCGCCATTTACAGCCCTAGATAGCCCCTAGTGCCGCGCTACCTAAAGCAGGGGGACGGCTGGCGGCTAGGCTGGGATCCGGACGCCCCAGTATTTACAGGACTGGTAGGGAGCGATCGCTGGTCGCTGGAGCTGACCCAAAAGGAGCTAGCGGATTTCTGCCGGCTGGCGCCAGAGCTGGCGAGCACGATGGCGTCTATGGCGGCCGAGCTGATGCCCGAGGAGCGGCTGTGCTGTGAGCTGGAATCGGAGCAGGTGTGGCTGGAAGCGGAGGGGTTTGCCCACCGCTACGAACTCCACTTAATCGTGCGCACGGGTCGCCGGGGGGAGGGCTACTGGCCCCCTGAGGCCGTGCCTGAGCTAGTTGCAGCAGCGCAAATGTTAGGCTTATTTTGAAGTTAGAGCTAGTTTGAGTGGCGCGGGTCCTTTTCTGACGGAAGACACCACGCCGCTCAATCTAGCTATTTCGATGTGCTATAGTTGGAAAGCATTACGGGGCGTAGCGCAGCTTGGTAGCGCACCACTTTGGGGTAGTGGGGGTCGTGGGTTCAAATCCCGCCGCTCCGATTCAGTTGAAAGCCGCTCACAGAGCGGCTTTTGTATTATCTGCAGGTGTTTTGAGGGCTCTCCGAGTTCAGCAAAGCCCTGAAGAGGTTGCGCCATTTTTGGCCACTTTGGCTAGAATTTGGGTATGGAATGGGTATGAATTTGGGTATAGGTCATGCCACTAGCCTCCCCGAAGAAATCTCTGAAAGGCAGCGTAGCGGTTGAAGATTATCAGGGTATGCTGCGGCTGAAGTGGCGGTTTGAGGGCAAGCGCACTTCTCACCAGATGGAGTGGGGGGGGACAGCATATCGGAGAAGCGCTTGGGCGGGGCCGATTCACCGTACTAGCTCCGACAATTAGCCCAAGTGGCAATTTCATTAAGGGCGATCGCGTTGAGAGAATCATTCAGAGCATCTCAACGCCTAGCGATTGTATGCCTGCTGTAGTCTTTGTGGCGGGAGAAGTTAGCGCCTGGAAGCAAATTTGGAAATTGGATCGACGAATATATTGTGAACTTTGTCCTGCGGCGATGAAGCGTAGAGCTCAAGCAGTTGTTAGGCGCAATAATCCTCATTTTCATCTGTAATCGAGTCCTTAAAGAACTTTTAGCTCACCTGCCGCCGAAACTGATTGGCGCTAATGGTTCCCAAAACCGCCGCAAATCCCAGTAGGGCGATCGCATGGGGCCAAATCACCTCTAACCCCACCCCCCGCAGCAGCACCGCCCGCAAAATGGCCACGTAGTGGCGCAGCGGGTCGAACCACGACAGAGCGCGGAAAAAGGCGGGCATGCTCTCGATAGGGGCGATCGCCCCGGAGAGCTGAATCAGCGGCATGTTGACGAAAAACGAGGTCAGGATAACCTGCTGCTGGTTTTGGCATAGGGTAGCCAGCATCATGCCGATGCCAATGCCGACAAACACATACAGCCCCGAGAGGGCCAGAAACAGCACAAAGCTGCCCCGCAGCGGTACGCCAAACACAATATGGCCGATGCTCAAGGCCAATAGCGCGTCCCCCAGCAGCACGACGAACAGCGGCACCACCTTGGCCAGCAAAATTTCCCCAGAAGAGGCGGGGGTCATCAGCAGCTGCTCTAGCGTCCCCGTGTCCTTCTCGCGAATCAGCGTCGAGGAGGAGACGATGGAGCCAATCAGCGTCAGCACTACCCCCATCATGGCGGGCACAAAGAACCAGCTGCTGATTAATCCGGGGTTATACAAGAACGTAATCTGGGGCTCAACGCTGGGCGGTCCGGCCCGGTTTAGCTGACGGTTGTACTGCCCCACAATTTGGTTAATGTAGCCGCTGGCAATCCCGGCGGTGTTAGCGTCCACCCCATCCACCAGCACCTGGATCTCCGCCGGCTTGCCTTGGGTCAAGTTGCGGTTGAAGTCTGGCGGAAACACCACCCCGACGGTCACCTTGCCCTGGCGCACCTGCTCCCCCAAGGCCCGCTGGCTGGGGCTGTGGCGATCGGCGATAAACACGTCATTTTCGGTGAAGGCCGCCACCAGCTCGCGGCTGGCCGCCACGTTGGCCTGGTCCACAATCCCCAGCTTCAGGTACTGCACGTCGGGGTTCAAAATCAGGCCGTAGAGCAGCAGCTGCACCGTGGGCGGAAATACCAGCATAAACAGGAGCTTCTTATCCCGCAAAATCTGCTGCACCTCTTTGAGGGCCAAGGCCCAAAAGCGACTGTTGAGCAAGCGTTGAATGAAATTAGGCATAGATCTAATCCGGTAGCTGCATTCGCCTCAAACCCCGCCAGGCCGCCGCAAACAGCAGCAGCCCCAGCAGGGTAATCGCCAGCAAGGCCGCCCCAATGCTGGCCCAGCCCGTGCCGCGCACAAAGGCGTCGCGGCTGACGTCAATGTAGTAGCGGGCGGGCACGATGTTGGCGATGAGCGAGACGGGGAAGGGAATGTTGCTCAGCGGGTAGATGAAGCCCGAAAACAAAAACGAGGCCATAAAACCCGTGAAGGCCACCCCCTGCACCGCCGCAATTCGGTTACTAGAGCGCACGCCGATGAACAGGCCGTAGAGGACGCTGGCGATCGCAAACAGGCCGGTGCCCAGCAGCAGCGGCAGGGGGTTGCCGGCAAGCCCAATCCCGAACAGCAGCGACCCTAGCCCCATGATGCAGGCCGCTTCCCCCACCGCCACCAGAAAGTAGGCCAGCCCTTTCCCCAGCAGCAGCTCCGCGGCGCTGAGGTTGGAGGCGTAGACCTGCACGATGGTGCCCTGCTCCTTCTCGCGCACCATGGCCAGGGTCGCCAGCAGGGCCGGGAAAATCGCCAAAATCACCGCGTAAAGCCCCGGCACAATGAACAGGGACTCTTTGCGCCCTGGATTGAACCACAGGCGCATGCGGGCCACCACCGCAGGTTGGGGCGATCGCCCCTGACTCTGCAAAAAGAAGCGGGTCGTGGCCCGGATGCTGTTGCGAATTACTCGGGCGTTGTTGACGTCGGTGCCGTCCACCAGCACCTGAACCGGGCTGGTTTTCTCGTCTTTAATTCGCCGGGAAAATTCGGGGGGAATCACCACCGCCGCCTTGGCCAGCCCTCGGTCGAGGATGGTAATCGGGTCCCCGTCTCCAGACCAATCTACGGGCTGGAACTGGTTGGTGGCAAACAGGCGCTCGATATAGCTGCGGCTGAGGGGGCTGGCATCAAAGTCCTGGATGGCCAGGGAAATGTTCTTGGCCTCCAGGCGGATGGCGTACCCAAACACCAGCAGCATCCCCAGGGGCAAAATGAAGGCCAGAGCAAAGGTGAGGCGATCGCGCCGAAACTGGGCCACCTCCTTGACGCACTGGGACCAGATTCGCTTCATGGTTGGCCCCCTTGATGGCTTTCCCGAGCGCACTGCATGATGCCGATGAAGGCGTCCTCTAGGGAGAAGGGCACGGCATTGAAAGCGTGAACCTCGCATCCTGCCGACGCTAGGCGATCGCGCAGGTCGGGCAGCTCAGATTCAGGCTGGTCGAGGACAACGTGGAGGCGATCGCCAAATAGGGACACCCGCCAGGGGGCAACGGCGTGCTTCAGCAGCTCCAGGGCGGCCTGGGGATCGTCAACCGTCAGCTCAAACAGCTGCCCCGGCTGACCGGCCTTGATTTGGCTGGGGGACCCTTGGGCGACCACTTCTCCCGCCGCCATGAAGGCCATGCGGTTGCAGTGCTCTGCTTCCTCCAGGTAGTGGGTGGTCACCAACACTGCCGTACCCTGGTCCGTCAGCGCCTCAATCAGCCGCCAAAACTGACGGCGGGCCAGGGGGTCCACTCCCGAGGTGGGCTCGTCTAAAAACAGAATCTCAGGCTCGTGCATCACCGACGCACCAAAGGCCACCCTCTGTTTCCAGCCGCCGGGCAGCTGCCCCGTCACCAAGTGGGCCTTGCCCGTCAGCCCGCAAATATCCAGCACCCAGCGAATCTTATCGGGGCGCTGGCGACGGGGGACGCCATAGACGCCGCAGTAAAACTCTAGGTTCTGCTGAATCGACAGGTCATCGTAGAGGGTAAACTTCTGGCTCATGTAGCCGATGCGCTGGCGCAGGCCGCTGCTGCGCAGGTCGCGGGTTTGGCCGGCCAGAGTCACCTCCCCTTGGGTAATGCCCAGCAGCCCGCAGAGCATCTTGATAGTGGTGGTTTTGCCCGCCCCGTTGGCCCCCAGCAGGCCGTAGATTTCCCCGTAGCGGATGTCTAGATTCACGCCCTTGACGGCCTGAAAGTCGCCAAAGGTTTTGCTAAGCTGGCGGGCGCCAATGGCGATGTCGTCGCCGTGATCGGGCAGGGGCCGCAGCCGGGGCAGGGGCACGAAGGCGGGGTCGCTGCCCTGCTGGCGCAGCTGGGTGACGAAGACGTTTTCCAGGGTGGGGGCGGCGGGGTGAATCGCTTCGATTTTGAGCTGGTGCTGATCCAGCAGGGCGCGGACCTGAGCTTCCCCGGTTTGGGCATCCTCCACGAGCACGTCTAGGCGATCGCCAAAGGTCTGCACGTCGGTGATGGGGGTCCCCTGGTGAGCTGTGACCAGCACCCGCTCGGCGGCCTTGAGGTCGTCCACGCGCACCTCCAGCCGCTGCAGCCCCAGGTTGTCCCGCAGCTGCGCGGGAGTGCCCCTTTGCTGGATCTGCCCGTCGTACATCAGGGCTACCCGGTGGCAGCGCTCGGCCTCGTCCATGTAGGGCGTCGCCACCACGATGGTGACCGCCTGACGGGAGAGGGTAGCCAGCACGTCCCAAAATTCCCGCCGCGACACCGGGTCCACGCCCGTGGTGGGTTCATCCAAAAGTAAAATCTGCGGCTCGGCAATCAGGGCGCAGCACAGGGCCAGCTTCTGCTTCATGCCGCCCGAAAGCTGGCCTGCTAGCCGGCCTGAAAACCGCTCCAGGTTCATCAGCCGCAAGTAGTGGCTGCGCCGCTTGTGGAAGCGATCGCGCGGCACGTTGTGGAGGCCGGCGGTGTAGCGCAGGTTTTCATCGACGCTGAGGTCTGGGTAGAGGGAGAAGTGCTGGGTGAGGTAGCCGGTTTGCAGGCGGGCGTCACGGGGGGCCTGCCCTAGCATGTTTACAGTTCCGGCGGTGGCTTCCATGACGCCGGCCAGGATTTGGAACAGGGTAGTTTTTCCGGCGCCGTCAGGGCCGATGAGGCCGAAGATTTCTCCGGCCTGGATGGCGAGGCTGACGCCGCGCACGGCGGCGAGGGTGCCGTAGTGTTTGTGCAGGGCGTCGACTTGGATGACGGTTTGGGGGGCTACTTGGGGTGTGGGAGGACATGGCGGTGCCATGTCCCTACGGGTTGGGTTCATCGCCAGCCTCATCCAAAACAATCTCACCATCGGCAGGCATCCCCGGTTTGGCAAACCCGCCAGGATTCTCAATCCCCAGCCGCACCCCAAACACCTGCTGCACCCGGTCCTCACGGAAATAGATATTTTCCGGGGTAAACGACGCCTCAGTGTCAATGGCAATCACCCGGGCCCTGAGGGGCTGCTCGGGGGCCGAGTCGAGAAACACGTTGGCCGCCTGCCCCACCCTCACCTTGCCGATTTCCCCTTCGGGAATGAAGCCCCGTAGGTAGACCTGGTCCAGGTCAATGAGCGAAAGCAAGGTGCTGCCCGTAGTAACGACCTCCCCCGGCTCAGCGCTGCGGGCGGTGACTACCCCGTTGAGCGGGCTAGCGATCGCCAGGTAGCCCACCCGCGCTTCAATCTCCCGCTGCACCGCCTCGGCTCTGGCGACGTCATCCTGGGCCGCCTCAAGCTGGGACTGGGCCTGCACCAGCTGCTTTTGCAGCACGTCCAGCTCAGCGGTGCGGATCTCGGGGTTGAGCTGAGTAGTCCGGGTCTGGGTCAAGTTGCCCGCTTCGGCGCTGACCTGTCTTTGAGCGGCTACGACGGCGGCTTCCCGCACGTTGAGGGTGGCCTGGGCGGTGTCGTGAGTCGTCTGGGCCTGATCGGCCCGCTCCTGGGAGGCGGCCCCCTCCTGGGCCAGCTGGGTGTAGCGATCGCGTTCCAGTCGAGCTAGGTCTAGGTCTGAGTGGGCGGAACTCAGCGCCGCCACAGCTTCAGCCAGCTGGGCCTCCGCTGTGGCCAGGTCAGCCTCCGCTTCAGAAACCCGCCCCGCCGTATCCCCTTGAGACTGCTCCAGGCTGAGCTGAGCTTTGCGCAGCTGGCTTTGTAGGACTTCAATCTGCAGCTGCGCCTGTCGCTGCTGCTGCTGGGCTGCTGCGAGTTGAGCTTTGGCCTCGTCGAGCTGGGCCTGCACTTCGTCGTCATCTAGCCGCACAATTAGCTGACCCTCGCTGACGCGATCGCCTTCCCGAACGGCGACAAACTCAACTCGCCCCGCCACCTTTGCGCCGATATCTGCCTCATAGCCTTCGATGCGACCACTGAGCGCTAGGTTCTCTGGCTCAGGGCGCGACAAGAAGTAGATTCCCACTCCCGCACCCACTGCTAGCACACCGAGGGGGATCAAGGCGCGCAGCGGAACTTTGCGCTTGCGTTGGGATGTTTTAGCAGCGGGGGGAGGGGTCTTAAACCGAGCGACAAGCTGACTGAGGCTCAGGCGGGAGCTGGGTGAGGGCATCGGTAATCTCCTCGCAACATATCGGAGAGAGGTTGGCTTGAGGTGCTGTGAAGGTTGGCTCCATTTCGAGGCTAGACAACCGATATGAGGATCTTGTGAGGCGTCCGGTTCAGCCTGGTATCCCCCGATGAGCTGCCGTCATAACTTCCTCAAAACTGGTCTATACGCTGTCATCATCAGCAAGATTGCGGCGAGACTTTTACTACGACCGCGATAAGCGTCATGGCAGCATCCTGATTTCTAGATGCCCTCTATCCTCGCTTTGTCTCCTCACATTGAATCAAGCTTGACCCCTGTGCCAAGACGAAATCGGAGCAGCTACGCGTTGGCAACTTAAGGGCCTTGCTAGAAACTGTCATTCAAGCCTTCCAGGACGGCGCATCTCCAGAATCCATCGTCAATTACTACTCAACCCTCTCTCTGTCCGACGTCTATAGAACAATTGGCTACTACCTCCGGCACCCAGATGCTGTAGAGGTCTATTTGACCAGAAGAGAGCAACTTGCCGAATCGGTTCAGCAGATCTACGAGAAGCTGATGACCCAGCAATTTTGGCTTGGGCGGCAAGCAACGGGCGTATCCCGCTCACCCGCGATCGCGCCACAATGCCGGACTTTGCTTATGATCGACTGATCGAAGAGCCGATGGCAGGAATATTTGTAATCCGTGATCGGATGCCCATCCGACAGACTATCGATGAATTATCGCTGCTAATAGAGTGCAGTGCCCAGACGGAGTGGAGAGTGATTGCACTGTATCTACCGCTTTGATAAAGCAGACAAAAGGTTTCGTCCAAACGATAAAGCAATAAGCCCTGTGAAGGAAGCGATCGCGGCAGCGAGAGCGATAGCTCTGATCGCGGGGTGTGGCCTGCCGGGCAATGAAGGTAAAAGGGCGCTCAGAGCCCCAAATTTTCTGAAAATCCGGGGCTCTGAGCGTTAGAGAAGGCGACATCGATGCCTGGGCAGATCCAAGGCTCTGCGGCGATTACGCTACTTAGGCGATCGCCTCTTCCGCGTAGAGCACATTGGCCACAGCGCCGCTGTTCTCAAACGTCACGTCCATGCGGCCCACTAGGCTATCGCTTACAGCGCCTAGGCTAACGGTCTGCAGGCCGTTGTTGACTCCGGCTGCGATCTGCACAACATTGAGGACGGTGGCGTCATCTTCCCCGTAGAGAGTGATGAAGCTCTCATCTTCTTCGTTGTCCAGAATGTCAACGCTCTCCAGGCTCACTCCGCTGGCAAAGTCAAAGCTGAGGGTGCCGCCCCGGGCGTTGTCGTCTGGGTCGCTGGAGTCTCCGTCTTCCGAGATAATCAGCACCAGACCCAGGTCATCCGACTGCAGGTCGAAGTCGCCGCCTGTGGGGTTTTCACTGTCGAACAGCATGGCGGGTTTGCCCTCGTCCGCTGAGGAGATGACAACACCCTCGAACTGGTCGCTAACGATTGCGCCTGCGGCCAGGTCAGCCCCGTCAAAGTCAAGGTTGATGGGCTCCGGAGCGGGCTCAATAGGCGGCTCGACGGGTGATTCACCTGGGGCATCGCCCAGCACCGTATCTTCGCGGAACAGCAGGTTCTGAATCCGCTCGTCCTCTTCTCGGGGGGTGTCCACCATGTCAAAGGCGGGGGTTGTAGGATCCTCATCGCCAGGGAAGAACGCGGCCAGGTACTCCGCTAGGGCGTCCTGCTCGCTGCCCGTCTCAGCAAAGGTGGCAGCTTCATTCGGAAGAACGGGCGCACCCAGATCCACCAGGTCTACGCGATCCACTTGGGGAATGGGGTAGTTGCTGCCGCCGTCGGCCAAGAAGTTGAGGGTAATCAGCCGGAAGGTGCGGTCCGGGTCGCCCTGAATTTCGCCGTTCTCTACTACCACATCGGTGATTTCGCCGGTCTCATCCACTAGGGCAAGGGAGCGCACCCGCTCTCCATCGGTGATTTCTTCCTCAGTGATGGGGTCCAGCTCTCGGGGCTGGAAGCCGATGTCGAAGCTAAACTCAAGGCCGGAAACCTGGCCAAAGCTGCCGAAGTCGTCGTCGATGGTTTCCAGCGTCGCGCCAGAGACCGTGTGCTCCAGGATGTCCTTCAGCTCTGCTGGGGTCGCCGTCACCACGGTCAGGCCGTTGTTAAAGGCCAAGACGCTCTCCACGTCAGTCTGGGTAATGCCGCCCTCGGGCTTGTCAAACACCGGGCTTGCTTCAGGCGGCAGGCGCACTGGCTCAGTTGCGCCAGGGGGCGTCACCACAGACCCGATGCTCTCGCGGATGCCGCCGCCGTTTTTGATGGAGATCGCCACGGTGGGGTCGAATTGCTGGCCGTACCAGAGGTTAGCGTCAGCCGTCAGGTTACCAAGGTTGGTTTCCTGAGTGCGAACGCCGTCTAGGCCACCCCCAGTGCGTCGACCGTTGAGGAACACGTCGGTGACGCCAAACAGGTTTTCCTCTTTCTCAGCCACCACCTCGTTGAGGGCCGCAATCACCTCGGTGATCACTGGGTCCACCAGGTCTTCAGCGCCTAGGTCTGCTACGCCCTGCGCATCTGTGGCGTAGGCGCCGCTGATGGCAGGGTCAATGCTGTCTTCCAGGATGATGCCGTTTTCGTCAAAGGTGACCACCAGGCGACCCACGTAGAGGTACTGGCCGTCAGTGTTCACGATGGCAATGGGGTTGCCGTCAGCCGCCGTTCGGAAGATGGGATAAGGACCGCCGGGCTCGTCGCCGTCCCGCAGGCGATCGCTCTCGTCCGCCAGGATGGTGTCGGAACCACCGGCAACGATGATATCTACGCCCGTCAGTCGGGGCGCCAGCTCATCCACCTCGATGCCGAGCACCTGCATGTGGGAGAGCAGCACCACTTTGTTGAGGTCGGGGTTGGCGGCTAAAAGCGCGTTCACCTCAGCCTGGATGATGGCGGCGAGGGCGTCAAAGTCTTCAGCGTTGGCGGGGTTGACAATTACGTCTTCTCCCGGAGACGAGATGCTAGCCAGGGTCGGCGTGGTGGCGCCCACCAGACCAATCTTCTCGCCGTTGACCGTGGCGATCGCGCTGTTGGCGATGCCGTTGGCCAGGGTGCTGGCGTCTTGGCCGTCTTCCACCACTAAGTCTGCAAGGTTGGGGTCGTTAGAAAAATCTAGATTAGCGCTGAGGTAAGGGAAGGCAGTGCCCTGATAGCCGCCCTCACCAATTCCTGGGCCAGTGATATCGGGGTTGGCAGAGAGGAGTGCCTGAATCGCGCCGGTCCCTTGGTCAAACTCATGGTTGCCGAAGGCAGCGGCCTGCAGACCTAAGGCATTATTGATCAGAACATCGGCAATGCCAGGAACACCTTCAAACTCCCCTTCTTCGTCGGTAAAGCCATAAATTTCGGCACTGGCTGAGTAGAAGAGGCCAGGAAGCCAAAGGTCGCCGGACGATAGAATCAGGGTATTTTCAAAGTCATCCTCAAGGGCGTTCAAAACCGCACTCAAGTTAGGCGCATCAATCAGCGCAGCAGACGCTGCTTCCTGGTCCGTCGCGTGGAGCAGTTGAAGTTCAAACATGGTAGATAGACTGATATGTAAGGTGAGCTGAGTAGCAAAAAACACAATAGCCACGCCCAGGCTCACACGGGAAGGTTAAGATGTGGTGGTGATTAAGTTAACAAAAGGTTTAGTTAGGTCAGGCTAAACCCGACATCAGCCCTGGGATGTAGATGTCACGTCAGGCTCGTCAGCTGGCGTTAGGCAAACACCCGATGCTGCAGCGAAGGCATCTGCTGGCGCACCTGCTGCAGCCGCGATCGCTCCACAGCAGCGATGGCCACGCCGGGCTTGTCCCCCGCGTCGGACAGCACCACGCCCCAAGGATCCACTACCAGCGCGTGACCGTGGGACTGCCTACGTCCGTAGTGCCGCCCGGTTTGAGCCGGGGCTATGACGTAGCAGCTATTCTCGATGGCGCGGGCCTGCAGCAAAATTTTCCAGTGGTCCTTGCCTGTATAGGCCGTGAACGCGGCGGGGATAAACAGCACCTCAGCCCCCTTTTCCGACAGATGACGATAGAGCTCGGGGAAGCGGACGTCGTAGCAGATTGACAGCCCCAGATGGCCCAACCGCTCCGAAGAGTAGACGGGAGGCAGCGATCGCCCTGCCGACACCGTGCGCGACTCTTCGTAGGTGTTGCCATCTGGCAAGTTGACGTCAAACAGGTGCACTTTTTCGTAGGTGGCTAGATTGTCGCCGTCCGGCCCCACCAGCAGAGCGCGGTTGTAGACTCTACCGCCCTCAATCGGCACCGGAAAGCCACCCCCCAACAGCGTGACCTGATAGCGCTGCGCCATCCGCTTTAAAAACGCCTCGGTTTCGCTAGCGATTTCTGAGGCCTGGGTCACCTTCTCGTCCTCCTCTCCCAAAAACGAAAAGTTCTCAGGCAGGCAAATCAGCTCAGCGCCCTGCCTGACCGCCAGGTCGATTAGATCTTCCGCTTGATTGAGGTTGGCCGCCAGGTCAGGCTGACTGTTCATCTGAACTGCGGCTGCAAGGTATGAATTCATAGAGGATGCTCAACAAAACCGTTGCGTTTGCTGGGTGGGCTAGGGGCTAAAGCTAGTTTTGCGAGAAACCGCCCCAGCAGTCAACGCCTAATAGTAAACGCTCAACAAAACGCCTAACAATCAACGTTAGGATATCAGCAATTGCGCTACAACTGGTACTTTGAGACCGCAAAGCTAGGGGAGCGATCGCGGTGGATGATCACCCCATTTAGCCTGCCCTATCCGTGGGCGGGACTACACTGCATGTTGCTTCAGGTCATTTAGGGAAACGTGCTCCAAAGCCGACGCATGGGTGGCTTCTAAAGACACCTTGGGGGCCACCCCAGCGTCAAGGGCCTCCTGCCAGCGAGACGCGCACAGGCACCAGCGATCGCCCGGCTTGAGGCCAGGAAAGTTGTACTGCGGGCGGGGGGTGCTGAGGTCATTGCCCTGCGCCTTGGTATAGGTGAGGAATTCTTCTGTCATTTCGGCGCACACCACATGCACCCCCATATCCCCCGCTCCTGTGTCGCAGCAGCCATTGCGGTAGAAGCCGGTCATGGGGTCAGTCGAGCAGGTTGCCAGGGGCGTGCCTAGAACATTTTTAGCGTTAGACATGGCGTCAATTTCTCCAACGGTGAGTCCAGTGATGAGCGGCAAAAGGCCAACCCTAGCTTAAGGGACGCGCCCCAGTCAGGGCTATTCACCCTCGGTAGAGGGTCTCAGGCTCTACTGGGTTGAGTATGCAGCCGCAGGAATTAAGTAGAGCGCCGTAAGTAAACGTAGCGGTCAGGGGAGCGCCCCCCGCCGGGGGGCGCTCCCCTTTCGTTTAATTGTGGCTACCCACTTATGTCGATTGCGTCAAGCCTCTACTGTCGATGGAACAATGAGCGCTCGATTCCATTCTCCAGGGACAAAGCGTAGACGAACAAAGTGTAAACCCTGGAGGTTTGAACATGACTACCGTTATCTTTAAGGTCGGCGGAATGGTGTGCGACGGCTGTGCCACCAACGTCGACCGCACGATTGCAGGCATTCCCGGTATCCTCAACTGCCGCGTTAACTACGCGAGCGAGCAGGCCATGGTCCAATACGATCCAAACCAGGTCGGCATCCCCGCCATTCAGTCTGAGGTAGAAGACATGGGCTTTACGCTACTGCGTCTGTAAGATCGCAGTAGCTCGCTTCTCCAGCTCTTATCTCCTCAGCGGTCATGACTACCCTCACCCTCGACATTGGCGGCATGAAATGCGCCGCCTGCGCCGCCTTCATCGAGCGCAAGCTGTCTAAATCGGCGGGCATTGCCCAGTGTACGGTTAACTTTGGCACCGAGCAGGCCACCGTCCAGTACGATGCGCGGACCAGCCCTCAGCACATTCAGCAGGCGATCGAAGCGGCGGGGTTCAAGGCCTATTTTCCCAAAAATACGGCGGGCGCTGACAGCCCAAAGACCGCCGCAGAGGTCGCTCAAGAAATAGAGGCGCGGCAGCTTCGGCGCAAGCTAATTTTGGGGGGAATCGTGAGCACTATTCTCGTGGTGGGGGGCATGCCCATGATGCTGGGGGTGCCCATGCCCTTCATTCCTGCCTGGCTGCACAACCCCTGGCTGCAGCTTGTGCTCACCACGCCAGTGCAGTTCTGGTGCGGCCAGGGGTTTTACCGGGGGGCCTGGAAAAGCTTGCGGAACCATACCGCCAATATGGATACCCTGGTGGCCCTTGGCACCAGCGCCGCCTACTTCTACTCCCTGCTGCCCACCGTAATGCCTGAGCTTCTCCTGCGCCAAGGCCTTAGTCCCCAGGTTTACTACGAAGCCGCTGGGGTGGTAGTTACCCTGGTGCTGTTGGGTAAATCTATGGAGCAGAACGCCAGACGGCGGACCTCGGCGGCGATTCACGCGCTAATGGGGCTGCAGGCGAAGACGGCCCGGGTGATTCGAGACGGGAGACCGATGGACGTGGCGATCGCCTCGGTGGGGGTGGGGGAGACGGTGCTGGTGCGTCCGGGGGAGAAGGTGCCCTTAGACGGCGAGGTGATTGCCGGGGCCTCCACGATTGACGAGAGCATGGTGACGGGGGAGAGCCTGCCCGTGACCAAGCGCCCGGGAGACGAGGTGATTGGCGCTACCCTCAACAAAACCGGCAGCGTCACGATGCGGGTGACGCGGGTGGGCAGCGACACCGTGCTAGCGCAGATCGTCAAGCTGGTGCAGGAAGCCCAGGCGTCTAAGGCCCCCATCCAGCGACTGGCGGACCGGGTGACCCGCTGGTTTGTCCCTGTGGTGATGGCGATCGCCCTGCTCACCTTCAGTAGCTGGATGTGGCTGACGGGCAACCTCACCCTGGCCACCGTCACCACCATCAGCGTGCTGATTATCGCCTGCCCCTGCTCCCTGGGGCTGGCTACCCCCACTTCGATTATGGTGGGCACCGGCAAAGGGGCTGAGCTGGGGGTGCTGATTAAAGGGGCCGAAAGTTTAGAGCTGGCCCACCGGCTGCAGACCATTGTGCTAGATAAAACCGGAACCCTGACCGAGGGCAAGCCGGAGGTGACGGACTTCGTCAAAGCCCAAGGCGCAGTGGGACGGCGGTCAGAGCGGCTGCTGCGGGTGCCCAGCTTAGACGGCGCCGCCACGGTCTTCTTCGAAATGCCCAAACGCTTCGAGTTTAGTCAGACCGACCTGCTGTGGCTGATGTCGGTGGTGGAAGCCCAGTCCGAGCATCCCCTAGCGGATGCCATTGTGCAGTATTCCTACCGAGCGCTGGGTCCGAACCGTCAGCCTGAAACCACACTACAGGGGTTTGAAGCGGTGCCGGGCTGCGGTGTGCAGGGCCGGGTTGACGGCTACTTTGCCCAAATCGGCACCCAGCAGTGGATGGTTGACTTAGGCATTGACACCCAGGCTATGGCCGCCGGACAGTCCCTCGCTGACCTGCAGGCTGAGTGGCAGCGCAGCGGCAAGACGGTGGTCTGGGTCGCGGTGGACTACCGCATCCAGGGGATTCTAGGCATTATGGACCAGCTCAAGCCCAGCTCCGCCCAAACCCTGAACCGGCTACGGCGCATGGGCCTAGAGGTGGTGATGCTGACGGGAGACAACCGCCGCACCGCTGAGGCGATCGCCCGCCGGGTAGGCAACCCCAAGGTGTTTGCGGAGGTGAAGCCGGGGGAGAAGGCGGCGATCATTGCCGAGCTGCAGGAAGGCCAGGGCGGGAAACGTAGGCGGGCCGTGGCCATGGTAGGGGACGGCATCAACGATGCGCCCGCCCTGGCCCAAGCCGACGTGGGCATCGCCATCGGAACGGGCACCGACGTGGCGATCGCCGCCAGCGACCTCACCCTGATTTCGGGCAGCTTGGAGGGCCTTGTCACCGCAATTCAGCTTAGCCAAGCCACGATTCGCAATATTCGCCAGAATCTATTTTTTGCCTTCATCTACAATCTCCTGGGCATTCCCATTGCGGCGGGGGTTCTGTATTTCTGGAGCGGCTGGCTGCTAAATCCCATGGTGGCTGGGGCAGCGATGGCGTTTAGCTCGGTGTCAGTGGTCACCAACGCACTGCGGCTGCGCAATTTTCAGCCCAAGCGAGCTTCGGCGTAATATTAACAAGATCTACTTAACAGGACCTACGCAAATCATCCGCATGTAGTAGTAGTAGGGTGGGCACTGCCCACCCTACTACGCTAACTGCCGCTTTTATTGAATTGTGGCTACGCCTTTAACTCATCATGCAATGGCAACTTTTTGCTGCGATAAATACGGCCAGTAAGGCCTCATCTGAGGCTTATTTTGACGCTGAATTGTAGGTAGTATAAACTGGAGAATTGACAAAATTACTATTCTTAATATCTTGGTAAAATAGTTCAGAATCTTGCACTTAGACTCTAAAAAACATCTGCTATAGTTCAACCAGATTTCGATGTAATCTATTAATACATTGAGGGTGTTATGCTACTACTCAATTCAACGCCTAAAGTTTTGATCTCTGGTGAAAACGCCGTTTCGGTGTCCCAACTGCCTCAGTCTTGGCAAGCTATCGCCAACGGCACTGCTGACGTAGGCCTATCTGACCCCCAGAGCTACGTGGAAATGGCCCAGCTCT
>JBHJHJ010000154.1:0-3105 GCA_050330955.1 Elainellaceae cyanobacterium
GCTGATGTCGGTGCTGTTTGGCATTACGCTGGGGGATGACCAGCGCTAGGCCATAGGCTTCCTGAGCGATCGCCCGACCGCAAATTACCGGATGGGTCTATCGAGCGATCGCTGCCGCACCAGGTAGCTCAACACTTCCCCTTCCGTGCGGCTGATCTTGACGCCCTGTTCGCCGATTTTCACCAGGTCGCTCCATAGGCACTGCTCCACGTAGCGCCGGACGTGCAGGATGTGTATTGCCTCACGGACGCCTTCGGGGGAGCCGATGAGGATGTGGCGGATGATTTCGCCGTTGGAGGGGTCGGGGCAGGTTTGGTCGATGGGTTTTGGTGGTGAGGATGAATGTTCTTGCGAAACCTGCCCGCACGAAGCGGATGCCTCGCGGTCGGCGGGCAGCTCGGGGTATAAAAATGTCATGGGGTTTTCTCCTTGAGGGATAGTAAACCCCAAAAACTTGGCCATCCCGGACTATGGCATGTCTAGGATGGCCTCTTGCAATTGGTTAAAATCGCAAAAGTCCAAGACAGGGGTCTTCTGTCGCGGGCTAGGGCGCGATCGCCATTCTCGGTGACGGTCGCGTCCGCTGTTGACCAAATTTTTGGGAAGCTAGAGCGATACAGCGAACGGCTCTAGGTAGAAAAGATAGCGCATTGGCGTCCGGTAGACAAGAAAAATTTTTGGTGCTTTGGGGGACTGCTTAAGGGTTGCGGCGCGCTGCTTCGCGGCTGTGGTTTCCCGGCTTGGATTTTTATCATTGCTGATTGGGGTTGTGCATTTTGTACGGACATGGCGGTGCCCTGTCTCTACCGTGACGGGATAGGCGATCGCCAATGCAAAAGCCTATTCCCCGGCATGACTCTCTATACAGAGCAGGCCGGACTGCAGCCATGGCAATCAAAGCGGCTGCAAGGGTGAACATGGGTCGCTCCAAAACGAAGCTGGGTAGCCCTGGGATAAAGCTGAGTAGTACAAAAGTAAGGTCAGTTTCCTTTAAGGCGAGGCTGAGTAGTACAAAAGTAGGGTCAGGGCGCCCTAAAGTAGAACCGAGTCATGCCAAAACGAAGGTGAGTCGTACAAAGGTAGGGCTGGCTCGGCTTGAAACTAAACTGGGTTACCTCAGAGTGGAGATGAGTCGTGGTGGAGTGAGGATGAGGGGCGATGGCGGCGAGTCCAGGAAGATACGAGTACCTGCACGGTGCCGAATAATCTCAGTGAGCTAATGTCAACGTTGGTTGGCATTATGCTGGTGCCGGCAGAGTCCGGTTAGTCAGGCACTCGCCCACCACTCGAATCTTCGTCCACTATGCCGCAGAGGGCTCTGTCCTCGTCGGTGACGGTTGGGTTAGTGCGTAGGTAGTCGCCGAGCCAGTCGCAGCTCAGCGCGACAAAGGTATCCAAAGACCAAGCCTGTAGCCGGATGGTGCGGTCAAAACTCCCCGAGGCAATGGTCTGCCCGTCAGGGCTAAACGCCACACTATAGACCTGAGCGCTGTGGCCCTGGAGGGTAGCGAGCTCATTGCCGCTGCGGTCCCATAGCTTGATGGTGCGGTCCAAACTCCCCGAGGCAATGGTCTGCCCGTCAGGGCTAAACGCCACACTATAGACCGCATTGCTGTGGCCCTCAAGCTGATTTTGCTCTCGAAACTCAAAAGATGACTCTGAAACATCAACCCGTCGTGGCGTAAGCTGCAAAAACAAGCTCATTGCAGACGAATTTAGTCTAGGGTTCTTGCTGCCCGCAGCCCGCAGCATTTGCCCCACCTGGGTCAGGTCCACTAGCGCCTTCAAAGACTGATTCTCCGCCACCAGCCCCTCAGCGCTGCGTAACGTGCGGGCCATCTGCCGATTTACTGCCGTCGCCACCCACCATACATTCAACCCCGCCACTACCACCAGCCCGCTCACCACCCCTGCCACCGTGCGCCGCTGCTGCCGCACCGCCTGCTCATACCGACTCCCCCGCAGCAGCGGCTGCACATCCTCCGGCACCGCCACCGTCAGCAGCGACACCCGCGCCATAAAGTCCACAAAAATATAGTCCTTCAGCGGCGCTGCCTCCTCAGCTCGCCACGACAGCAGCCGCAGCAGCGGATTGGTTAAGTTAGACAGCGATTTCTGATACTGCTGAGCAATCTGCAGCTGCAGCGGCCCCACCGCCCCTTGCACTGCCGTCACCATCAACTGCTGAAACGCCTGATGGATGGCCTTATTTAGCTTCGAGGACAAATTGACCACCAAATACTGCCGCAGCCAGTCGGGAATGTAGCCCTGCCTAAACCAAGGTAGCCGCGCCAGCTTAGTAAGCGGGTCGCTCTTTAGCAAAGGTTGTCCGTTGCCATCCTGCAGCACATTGCCCAAATACACCGTAATGCTCCAGTGCAGCTCCGGAAACACCGCGCAGGCCGCAAACCAGTAGAGCCCCGTCTCCCCCAAGTAGGTACTCAGCTCCGCTAGCATCTGTCGTCCTTCTTCTGGCTTAGGGGCGTGGCGCTCTAGCCAGCGCTGGGGCCGCATGGCAAGCGTTTCTGGAAACGGGGCCGCATCGCTCGTAAGCGAGTAGGTTGCAGATCCGTGGCGGAAGACCATGGCTAGGGTAACGATCCCCTGAGGCGTCAGCGGCAGCACAATAAACTGGCTCGCCAGCCCAAACTCCCAGCGTCCCCAGGTTTCCGCTGAGTTGGGCACTAAGATGGCCCGCTGCTCCCACCCCTGCAGCTCCTCTAGCCAGAGGACCGCTTCTCCCGTCTGGCTGCTGTAAAACGTCTCCGCACTGGCCACCACCACCAGCCGCTTCTCCCGGTGCTGCCTCGCCAAGGTCTCTAAAGCCTGGGGCAGTCCCGCCTGCACGTCCGGGTAGCACACCCGCGCATCGCTATCAAAGTAGTAGCGCGTTGCGTAGACCCCCTCTTGCCGCAGTTGCTGAACCAGTGTCTCCACCAGCTTGGCCAGGTGGTCGGCGTAGCTGGCCCGGTCAATCAGCACTAAATATTCTGGGATTACCTGCCGGTAGCCATAGACGGGCGTAAACCATCCGCCGCGCTTTAAAGACGCCTGAATCTTCTGGTCAACATCTTGTGTATTGGCAAGCTGGCGGGTGCGCTGCCT
>JBHJHJ010000155.1:0-15905 GCA_050330955.1 Elainellaceae cyanobacterium
GCTCAACGCCCTAGATTCAGATGAGGCGTCTAAAAATAAGCCTACGTCAGGCCAGCTCACGCTGACCCTAGGGCAGCAGCAGCTCGACGAAGGGGGATGTGTCCAGTGTGATTTTAGCTACGCTGACTTGAGCGATCGCGACTTGAGCCGGGCAGATTTGCAGCAGTCGAATTTTTCCCACACCAATCTCACTAAAACGTTTTTGATCAACGCCATTCTGGATCGGGCCACGCTTCATCAGACTAACCTGTTTCAAGCCAATTTGAGAGGTGCAGATCTGATTGGGGTCGACCTCAATGCCACAAACTTGACAGACGCTCAGCTGCTTCAGGTGAGCCTTACAGAAGCTCAGATTGACAACACCTCCTTTGAGCAGTCGGACTTGCGCGACGCTGATCTGAGCTTTGCAACCATTGAGAACAGCAATTTTTCGGGCGCTACGCTCTACGGCGCAGTGCTGAGGCAGACCAAGCTGTCAAATGTAGATTTCTCTGGGGCCGATCTCCAGTATGCTGACTTTTCAGACGCTGAGCTAGAGAACGTCAACTTTGAGAACGCTAAGCTTCGGTTTGCCATCATGCCCGACGGTACGGGCTACCACGGCGTTGCACCTTACTGATTTAGCGCATAGACTAAACGAGCCACTTCGTCATAAAGTCGCGCTCATGAGCCTTGAATCCCACGCGCTTGTATAGTTGCACTGCCCGACTTCCCCGCTCGACCTCCAGATGCAGCGCCTGAATGCCCTCCTCCAAACAAACTTTCTCTAGACGGGCGATCGCCGCCGTTCCCAAGCCCTGGCGCTGATGCTCAGGGCGAATGTAGAGTTCGTCCAAGATGGCGTCTCGCCCGCCATACTCCAGGCTAAAGCCAAAGGTCAAAACGGCGTAGCCCACCAGGGCCAAATCGCGCTCAATCAGCCAAGCTTGACCCAGATGGGGCGATGCAACAAGCAGCGACAGCGCCTGCTGCGATCGCGCTCTATTAAATGGATAGCCGGCTTGATAGTAAAACGTCTGCACCAGGTCGAGCAGGGCAGAAATATCAGATTGGGTTGCGAGTTTCATCAGGGGCAATCCGGCAATCAACAAAAAGCGGCTTAACCCGCACTTTACCTAAAACCAGTACCGTAAATCACGGAACAATCCGCACAGGTCAGGGCGACAATGGATTACATGGCACGACATTCTTGGGTAGGCTCAGACGGTATAACCCCAATAATTCATTGTCCCGTATCGAATTTGGCGACTCGATGGCGCCCCGCGCTGGCGTGTGCTCTCTCGCTTTTAGCCACGGCTTGTCAGCCTACATTAAATACTGAGACCATTGCCACAGAAATCTACGACGCACTCGGCGAGACGACCCTGCCCATAGACGCAGTCAACTGCCCCGACAGCGTGCCGGTTGCCCCCGGCGAGTCCTTTCAATGCTGGGGAGATCTGCCCAACGGTCCGTTCTCTATCTACGTTGACCAAGAGGACGACCAGGGCTCAGTGTCCTGGGATATTCCTAACTCGTCGCAGGTCCTCAACCTCAGCAAGCTCGAAACTTATTTCCGCGACGCCATTCGCGAGGAAATGGGGGAAGTCAGCGAGATTGACTGCGGCGGAGACTACCGAGTCAACCGTCCGGGCGATCGCTTTGACTGCAGCTTGAGCGAAGCAATTTTAGTCAAAGAAGACAAAGAAGAGGCGGAGGAGGGGGAAAGTGGCGTAGAGCGCCAGCTAGAAGCAATCCAGGTCCAGGTAGACTCCCAGGGCAACGTCAACTGGCAGCAGGTGCGCAATCTCATTGATGAGGAAACCAGTGAGACCGAGGAGGCTGCAGCTGAGGATGCGTCTCCGGAAGACGGGCCGTCCCTCAGCTAACTAGGGCCATAGCGTCAGTCGCGGGCAGCGCAAGGGGCGTGGCGGTTTGGAGGCGGTGCATGTGGTGAAACAGCTTCCAGCAGTAGGTTTCGGAAAGCCCGCAGGTGGTGGCCCCCCGCATGACTACGGTGAAGTACCAGTCGTTGGGCGCTAGCTCCTGGGCGTGCTTTTCGAGCACGGTGTAGGTGCGCACATTCGCAACTATCCGGCCTTTGCAGGCTACGGTTACCGCAGCGTGGCAGTACCCCTGCTCTCGCTCATCTAGAAATGGGCTAAGCCGCCAGGGCAGCTGGTATAGCACCCCTTCCACCGTGCTGCTGGGATCCGGCACTATGTCTAAAACGCCGCAGTTTCGCCGCCGCGATCGCCGAAAAAAGCCAAGCCGATAGCCCTTCAGCTCAGCGGCACCCACCACGTAGGGATGGGTGTGCTCCCCCAGGGAGCGCTTTAAATCGACGGGGCACATGCACGAGCCGTAGGCAAAGTAGTAGAAACAGGGGGATAGAGCGTCGGCCTTGACCTGTGCGGGATGGGGCGTACTGATGGGATGGCGAGACTCTGTCATCGATAGTCACGTTCTTAAAAAGTTCTAGTCAGACGTGGGGGCTGTAGGGGAATCTGGTGCTGGGCTAGGGGCCGGGTCTGGGGCCAGGCTGGGCTCCGGCTCAATCACTGTAGTGGCCGGCGGGGCAACGGTACAGGTGCTCACATCGGGGGGCTGGGTCTCAACGATTGGATTAGCGTACCCTGCTGTAGTCAAAAGCTTGGTGACCGCCGTCTCTGCCCGCTGGTTCGCCTGCTGGAGCAGTTCGTTCTCGCAGGCGGTCGTCACAATACGCTCGAGAGTTTCCTGCTGGGCCACAGACTGGAGCTCCACCGCCGCGTCGGGGCCCAGACCCAAAAAACCGCGATCGTAGTCGTAGACCCGAGATTGATTGACGTCAATCTTATAGTCGAGCACCTTGGGCGGCGGGAGCTGTACTCTAAGCTCATCCCCCGCTTGACTCACGCTAGTGGCGTCAATTTCGCTGAGGTCAACGCCAGCGCGCACCTCCCCATGGGCAATGTAGAGCAGATTGGTGCGGCCCACAACAAAACTTCCCACAACGCGATCGCGGCTGGTGGGCACCACCGCCTGCATGGTGAAAATAGCCGTGGTTAGCTCGCTTGCGCCACGAATCTGGCTAACCACAAGGGTGAACGGATCAACTTTGGGCTCAGATTCGAGGGAGAATAGGGACGCAAGTCGTTCGCTAAAGCTAGAACCAGCACGCCAAACGCCTGCTAGCACCAGCAGCAGGAGCAGCACAAAACCGCCCTGCACCATGAGAAATAGCCGTTTCCACCAGTGGGAGGGGGATTGTCTTTCCATTGCTCTAGTCTGTTTCGCCAAGATCTGCTTTGCTAAGGAATAGTGGCCTTGGGACGTTACTAGTGTAGTCAATCATGGTGCTCATTCGCTCTGGGCACTGTATCCTAGAAGTCCTGGGGTTGTTTCTGGGGCCATTTCTTTAGAGGTTGAGAATCTTTATGCTGCTTAAATCAACCACGCGTCACGTTCGCATCTTTAGCGCTGAAATCAGTGAAGACTCCCTGGTTCCTAGCGATGACAAGCTCACGCTTGATGTGGATCCCGATAACGAGCTCAACTGGAACGAGGCCGCGCTGCAGTCGGTCTATAGTAAGTTTGACGAGCTTGTCGACGCCTATGCTGGCGCAGAGCTGACGGACTATAACCTGCGGCGCATTGGCTCTGATTTAGAGCACTTTGTGCGATCGCTGCTTCAAGCCGGTGAGGTCACCTACAATTTAGAAGCCCGGGTCCGCAACTACAGCCTGGGTCTTCCCAGAACGGACTCGGATATCACGGTGTGAGTCTTCTACAGCGATTCAGGGTGTCGTGCTCGTCAGGCGATTCATGGTGCTAGCCCACGACAAGTTTGCATGCTCCAATGTCCAAATCATCAGTGTCAAGCCTCTAATGCTGAGAGCAGCCAGTTTTGCCATCAGTGTCAGATGCCGCTGCCAAAACGTTACCTGTGGGCCATTGGGCTAGACGTGGCGAGGGTCGCGGGTGAGCTGGTTGGCGATCGCTATCGGTATCAAGGAACTCAAATTCTTCTGGACCTCAAACCGGGGGTTTTGCCCAATGCCCCCTCAGAACTTCCGCAGGAGGCGCTGCCCTACCTACGGTTGGCAAACTACCGGCTGCATCTCCCCCAGATTTACGGCTGGGTTGAGCTGCCCGATGAAGACGCAATCCTGCTGCTGTCTGATGCCGCAGTCTATCGTCCCAGCATTTATACCGTTGAACAGGCGCCTGATGGTCAGTCGGCTGCAGGTCCTGGCAGCTTGACGATGCCCACCCAGAGCTGCAGTCCCATTCCCTTGCCTAAGCTATCCGACGAATGGGGCCGGGCGTCCTCTTGGCGACGGCTCAACTGGCTTTGGCAGATCGCTCAGCTTTGGCAACCGCTGGAGCAAGAGCGAGTTGTTTCATCTCTGCTCTCGCCCCACTTGCTTCGCGTAGAGGGGGATCTAATTCGTCTGCTTGAGCTTCACTCCGATGGCTTAGCCGGTGATGCCGGGGCGTCCCTGTCCCAGCTTGGTCCCCTCCTGCAAGCCTGGTTGGGTCCGGACGACCGCGATAGCAGCTTTTTCAAGTCGCTCTGTCACCATTTGATTGACGGCAAAATTCAGCAGCCCGCTCAGCTGCTTGAAATCATTGAGGGGGCGATCGCTCGGCTGAGCCCATCCCGCGCCCGGTCAATCGACCTCGTGACCCAAACCGACCAAGGCCCGAGCCGATCGCGCAATGAGGACGCCTGTTTCCCCCCTAGCGGGACGCTGCTGTCATACCCCAGCAAGACCGCTCCAGATGGAGAGGAGGCTGCGGACCAGCCTGTGATGATCGTCTGCGATGGCATCGGCGGCCATCAGGGCGGAGATGTGGCTTCCCAGCTCGCGATTCATTCAGTCTGCGATCACCTCATCGAGCACAGGAGCACAGGTAATCCGCTGGAAATCTTTCAGCAAATGACTGAGGCGATTTACGACGCTAATGACCTCATCAGCCAGCGAAATGATGGCGAGCAGCGCCGCCACCGACAGCGGATGGGAACGACCCTAGTCATGGCGCTGGTAAGCGGCCATGAATGCTATATCAGCCACGTCGGCGACAGCCGTGCCTATTGGATCACTCGCTGGGGGTGTCATCAGATTACCCTAGACGATGACGTTGCCTCTCGGGAGCTGCGGCTGGGGTATGCCACCTATCCCAACGCCCTGGACCGGCCCAGCGCCGGCTCGCTGGTGCAAGCGCTGGGAATGGCCGATTCGGCGTCCCTTCGCCCCACCGTCCAGCGCCTTCTGCTTGGTGATTCGGGCCTGCTTCTGCTGTGTTCAGACGGGCTGAGCGATAATGATCTGGTTGATTCTTTTTGGCAGTCTACGCTGCTGCCCGTTTTGGCCGGAGAGCAGGACATCGCCGCTGCGAGTCAAGAGCTGGTCACCATCGCAAATACTCAAAACGGTTACGATAACGTCACTGTGGGGTTAATGCTTTGGAGGGCGACGTCCTCTGCTAGCTTAGGGAAAAAGGCGCTCACCATAGACATCTCCTCCCTGCAAACCGCCGAAGCCTCAACGCGGCTTCAGCTCAGACAAGCGCCATTGACCACTGTGAGCCGTATGGGCCGCAATAGGGAGCCGCTCGACACGATTGATAATGGCCCAGAGGCCGCCGCCGACATCCGCTCAGAATCGGTTTCGACCGCGGTCACCCCCATCCCCCTCAAAACCGATCTGCGGCGACCCACTAGATTGGTTCCCCTCCTCGCCGGTATCGTTATCCTCCTGGGTCTAGGCGGCCTTCTAATCTATGTTCTGGTGCCCTCTGCTGGCAGCCGCTTCAGCCGCCTCAATCCTGCGGCTGAGGTGGCAAGACCACCGTCCTCTCCAGCTCCAAATTCTGGCGCTGCTAGCACCAATGGGGTAAGAGACCGCATACCGCTAACGGTCGGGACAACGTTCCGCATTGGGAACCCAGCAACTCCAAGCTCGGCTCTGTCAGTCTATACAGCCCCACGAGGCACTGCTACGCCGAATCAACCCGATGACGAAGCTGACGCTGCGTCGCCGCGCGTGGCTGGGACTATGGTGTCAGGAACTCTGGTTCAGATTGTAGGACGATCTGAGTTTTCACAGTCGACGCGGTGGATTGAGCTTCAGGTTTGCAGCCTACCGGAGCCGGATCCCAATGCCGCGAGCCGTTCTGAAACCACTGCTTCTGAAGAGGATCGCCCTGAAGGGGCAGCGCTTGACGGGGGGGATTCAGGGGTTCTCCTCCAACCGGGGGAAACCGGCTGGCTGGAGGAAACCGCCGTAGTTGCATTTGGGATAGCGTCGTCAGCGGAAACGTCAAGCGTTTGTACCACCGCCACAAATTGACGCCCGCCAGCTCGTCTCTTCGCGCAATATAGGCTGCAAAGTCGCCTCGAGGACAGAAACGACCCGATAAACTGGAGAGATGCACCTACTGACGTTGTGTTTGTGTGAACCACATGCCTGTTCCGTCCTCTGAGGGCAACATTCCCTGTTTGAGCTTGGCAGTCGACCGCCTCAACGAAGCCGATGTCCATCGCTTTGTAGTTTGGGTTTTGAAGGCCCCCTATCCGGGGGGCTATGTTCTCCATGATCGGACTTGGCAGACTACCCTTTCTCAAGCCTGGTCAGCATGGCAAGCCACTTTCTCCCAAATTACTGCTCCTCCACCTTCAGAACTTTTCCAAACGCCAGCCATAGACTTTGACGCTCCGCCCTCAAAACCGCCGATGAACTATACGGGCCGGCTGATGCAGCATTTTGGAGTCAGCCTGTGGCGATGGCTCTTTGATGGTGCTATTGGACGGAGCTTAGACAAGAGCCAGGGTGTTGCGCTGGGTCAGGGACGGGCTTTAAGGCTGCGTCTGGAGATTCGCGATGCGGATTTAATTCGGTTGCCCTGGGAAATTATGCAGGTTGATGCGGGGCAGCGGGCGATCGCATTGGGGGCTTCACTTTTATTCAGCCGCACTATCAGTCAGGTTGAACCCCTGTCCCGGCTGCACCCGGATCCAAGCCTAAATATTCTGCTCGTGGTTGGCCAAAGCGACCTGGATTCTGATGACGCTGACGCCTACCCCGCTGGCGCCCTCGACCTGGAGAGAGACGTTGAAGTGCTCACAGAAAGCCTGCAGAAAGCTGCCGGCTTTGGTATCAATGGATCCTCTCGCAGTCAGGTGACCACACTACTTCAGCCGACCCCTGCAGATTTGATCCATCACCTAAGCACATCGTCCTACAACATATTCGTCTATGCAGGGCATGGGGCCCCCGGCCCTGACGGCGGGCGTCTGTTTCTCAGCGCCGGTAGAGAGATCAACGGTATGGAGCTCGCGCAGATTCTAACGCGTCGTCAGGTGAAGCTAGCTGTGTTCAACGCCTGTTGGGGTGCTCAGTCTGCTCGGGATGCTCAGGGCCGTTCGGTGTCCCGCAGCAGCTTGGCCGAGGTGCTGATCTGTCAGGGGGTGCCCGCTGTACTGGGCATGCGCGACACCATTGCCGATGCTGAGGCACTCAGCTTCATCCAGGCCTTCGTATCCGCTCTGCTGCGGCGCGGTACGGTCGATTTAGCCGTGGCGGATGCCCGGCAGGAGCTTCTGACCCTCTATAAATTCAATTGTCCGGCCTGGACTTTGCCCGTGCTGTATATGCATCCGGAGTTCGATGGGCAAATTCTCACGCTTCAGGAGGAAGGTACGGAGATTCCAGAAACGCCCTCTTCCTGGAGCGATTCAGCGACGCCCACCGCTGCCCTGCGTACGGTGAATGCTAAAACCCGTGAGTGCTGGCCGATTCGCGGGGGCATCATGCGAGTGGGAAAGGAGCGCAGCAACGATCTTGTTCTTCAGGGACCCGGGGTTTCCCGCAGGCATGCTGAGATTGTCTATCGCGACTCGTGGATGAGCCCATTGCAAACGTCAGCGTATTACCTGAGGGACTTTTCCCGATTTGGCACCTTTATTCGTCAGCCGATGGGATGGCGCCGCGTCCACAATCAAGAGGTTCCGCTTTTGCCATACACCCAGGTCAAATTTGGCAGTCCGCAAAATCCGCCGCTGGAGTTTGTGGTGCAAGACGGAGAACTCTCGGCGGGACAAAAAAAATAGTGGCACTGTGTTTGCGGAATAAATTGGCAGATCTCTGTAGCTCTTGATGGTCGGGTGCCAAAATGAACCGTTTATATGTTAGGAAACCGCTCAACGCCCAGATCTATGTCCAGATCTATTGCGTCGCCCCTGCTGCTTGAGGAAATGCGCTCGAAGCGCCGCATGCTGTGAGGCTAGGACAGTTGCGATAGGTGCGCTCTGCATCCATCGATTGGGCCATGATTCCGCCCTCACCCTGTTCTCTCGCGATGCGATCGCCCCAGCGGCTTGACCTGTCTCACCCTGCACCCCAACCCTGCCCCATTCATGCACCATATAAATCAATGTTAGCTGTCATCGATAGGAGTCCAACGTATGTCTGATTTCACTCAGCCCTCCTCACCCACCAGCAATCAGGTCGAGCTCGAATTTGTTCAGCAGGTTCTTGCCGATGCCAGTGAGGGTTACTGCTGGGATCCTGCGGAGGATAGCACCAACGCAGATCCAGGCCAGGTCGACTCCAAATCGACAGAGTTCCTTCAGGTCGAACTCAACGGTAGTCCGTTTTTTGAAACCCTGGAGCGATCGTGGAATGAGGCAGATGCTGCGCTGAAACTGGAGACCCAGCTGAGGCAGACCCTCGGCGATCGCCTCCCTCAGGGCCTATTGGCAAGACTCCTCATCAGTGCCCAGCAGGTGATCTATACGGGCCAGTCTTTATCAGAGCAGCTCGTCCAGTGCATCGAAGGCCTCATCCCTCAGCTCGACGAGGACGATTTACAGGTGATGGCACGTCCCTATGCCGTGGCGATGCGAGACCGAGGCACCCCCCAATCTTTAGAGGGCCTCCAAACGTCGGTTCGAGCGACCCAATGGACCGAGCTATCTCCCATAGAGCAGGCGCGCCTGAGCTTGGCAATATCGCACTACATTTTGTCTGAGCTTCCCCGCCACGCTCCCAAGGCGCCTTGAGCGCGGGTGTGCCTCAACATAGCGCACGAGCGCGACCTGAGGCGAAGGAGGCGCCGCTACGAGCGGCGAACGAAGCGAGTGGCGAAATTCTGCTCTCGCGTGGGGGAGATCGCTCGCGCCTTCAGAATGGCTGCCGTCAAAAACGCATAGGAAAGGGCCCCAACGAGGGCCAGCACTGCCGGATTGATGAACCCCGTGGTGTTCCACAGCGCGTGCAGTAGGGCCGCAGAGAAGTAGCCCACTAGCAGCGTTTGCCAGCGGTATGTAGGCTTTAGCACGCTAAGGCCGATGAAATAGCCCAAGTAGCCGCTGTAGGCCATATGGCCCGATACCGAACCCAGGATACGGGGAATAAGGATTTGAAGCCCGAGTAGGCCGGTTTCAACGCTAGTCTGGTGCGCCTGAAATTTGATGTCACTGGCAATACCGGGGACATACTGACTCAAGGTCTCTACCAGGGTGAATCCCACCGCTGAGGCAGTCCCCAGCAGGATGCCATCCAGGGGTTCTGAGACGCCCAGCGATCGCCGCTTTGCCGGCAGAAATGACCCAAGCCAGACCACGAACAGCACCGGCAGTGCCTTGAGCAGCTCCTCCATCAGACCAGCCCCAAAGAACATCTGCATCAGCAGTCGGGGGACGCTGACCTGGGTGGGGTCTGATGGGATCTCACCGGGGAGTACTTCTCGAAAGATCCAGATAAACGCGGATAGAACAGGGCTCGTCAATAACAGCACTGTCGCGACCGCCGACCCCAGCAGTATCCACCAAGGCTTTTGCTTGCCGCACAGTCGATAGACGAAATAGTAGGCAAATCCAGAAATATATAGCGCCAGAATGCCGTTGAACCAGCCCGCTCTACCCACCGCAATAAACATTGACACCACGAACAGCACGGTGATGATGCCGGGTCCCAGATAGGCCTTACGGGACAGATCGTGACCAGTCGAAATAATGGGGAAAAGCTGGCTGAAGGTGACCTTACCAGAAGGGGCCTGATTAGCTGCGCTGGGATGAGCACCAGCCGCCGTGTTTAGGCTGTGGCCAGCAGTCGGAACGGGAAGGTGGGCCGCGAAGTCCGCAGGAGACAGAAGCTCGAAAATGAACTGTGGCCCCTGCCGCCCCAGACTGATGCGATCGCCCTCCTGAAGCCAGTGGGGCGCCTCTATCCTCAGCCCGTTAACATAAGTGCCGTTGGAGCTATTGAGATCTTCAACTTGCCAGGCGGACTCAGTCTCGTCGCTCGCTTCCCCGTAAGCGGTAATGCTGGCGTGCTGCCGAGATACTCCGGTATAAACCCGAGTATCTAAAACTATTTGACAAGTTGGCTCCCGACCGATTCTGATGCTTCCCACGTAGGGCAGGGGATAGAACTCGAGGCTGGCGATCCCTCCAGAAGAGACTTGTCTCAGAATAGCTGCAGGCGGGCGGGACGTATTCATCATCCTATGGCAAAGCTAGCTCGACACCGGGCGCATTATACGCAATACGATCCAATCATGGCACAACCTAATCCGCAGAAGTTGGGAATGGTAAAGGACGCTTGCTGACGGCGGCAGCCGCGCCTATTTTGTTATATCTGCTGAGATTGGAATTGCACAGGGCACCCGGACCCACAGTTAGCGATCGCCTATAGGTTGGCGCGGGCATCTTGAACCGCAGCGTAGAAGAACAATCCGGTGAGGGGAATGCTGAGGGCTAAGATTATGCTGGTCAAGGTTCCGCCAAGCTGGGGCACCCCGGAAGATAGCTCGAAAATTGAACCCACTGCCGCGATCGCCGCAATGCATGAACCGGCAAGGAAAAGCCCGCTTTTGGGAGTTAACATGGCACCTCAATGGCGTGAAAGCTTCAAAATTTTACACTGGCGTGGAGGTTAAAGCGCCCCCACGGGCTGAACGGCTTGAGGCGAGAAACCGTGCTTGTTGAGTTCCTCAGCCATCAGCAGCGCATTATCGACGCGATCGACGAACATCACGCCATTGAGATGATCCATCTCATGCTGAATCACGCGGGAGACGAGGCTGTCCACTTTCCGCCGCTGAGGTCGACCGTTTTCATCCTTGTAGGCAATCTCAATGCGCTTGGGCCGCGTCACGTCTAGAAACACGTTGGGAATGCTCAGACACCCCTCTTTCGCGGCACAAAGCTCCTTACCCGAGGCCTTGATTACCGGGTTAATCAGCACCAGCGGCGGCGTGGCCGCATCTTCAGGATCAGGGTCTACCACCAAAACCTGCTTGTTGATGCCAACTTGAGGCGCTGCCAGCCCAATGCCGTCTTCGCTGTACATAGTCTGCAGCATCTCTTTTACAAACTGGCGCATCTCAGCGTCGACTTTGTTCACGCGCTTAGCAGGCTGACGCAGCACGCGATCGCCCAGGTAGTGAAGCTGGAGCGGGGGGGTAGCCAGCTTTTTCTTTTCAACGAGCACTTGGATTGGAGCAGCCATGGGAAGTAAGATGGGCGATCTTGAAGGTTAATAAAGTCACTCTCTCTATATTAATCAATTATTCAGTAATCTATATTTTCAGGGTAGTTGGTCCTCCTTCTGGGCCACAGTCCTTCTAAGGGACATCCCTGGCATTGGTCTATTGCTAAGAGCGTGAGTCGCCCCGTGCTGAAATTTATTACAAAACTCGACTATTTACTGCGGGAAACTTTGCTGGGCCTCAGGCGAGGAGGCTGGATGAACTGGGCTGCGGTGAGTACTGTCACGGTACTCTTATTTTTGTTCGGCCTCAGTCTTCAAGCCTCTTGGCAGTTTGAGCGGCTGCTCAATCAGTTTGGCAGCCAGCTTGAGATCTCTGCCTACCTGGACCCAACCGTCGATGGTGCTCAGATCGAACCAGCAGTGGTCGATCTGTCGGATGTGGCGTCGGTGACGCTCGTGCCGCGAGACCAGGCCTGGACAGCGCTGCTGGAATCCATGGGGCTGTCTGACATCACGGGGGCAACCCAGCAGCTCAGCGGAAACCCCCTCGTGGATGAGCTTAAGGTCAAGGCAGTCAGCTCCGAGGTAGTGCCTGACTTGGCTGCAAAAATTGCTGCGGTCGAGGGGGTCGATGCGGTGCAGTACGTCGATGAAGCCGTCAGGCGCATCACCGAACTGAATGAAGGACTCAGCGTGATCAGCATTGTGATCATTTCCCTGCTGATTCTCACCGCGATCGCAGTCATTACAACGACGATTCGCCTGATTGTGATGGCCCGACGACAAGAGATTGAGGTAATGCAGCTCGTGGGCGCAACGGCCACCTGGATCTACTTTCCGTTTATCTTGCAGGGTATCGCCTTTGGGTTTGTCGGGGCGCTGCTGGCTTGGGGAGGACTGTTGGGAGTCCGGCAGTCCATTCGCCATCTGCTGGCGCGACAGCCCGATTTCATCCAATACCTCACCCAGGACACAGGCGTAGACGCCCGTCCGCTGCTGCTGCCGCTGATTCTGCTAGGACTGGGAACCTCTGTGGGGTTAATGGGCAGTCTATTTGCAGTCCGTCGCCACGCTCTCCGCTAGAGGGCTCTCGCGGTCGTTGGACAATGTTCAAATTAAATGGCATCGGCGTTGAATGGCCTGGCTGAGGAGGGGGCCATACGCTTCGTTAGAAATGACGTAGGCACCAAACCGCTCTAGGTGCGGATTGGTCATCTGGGCATCGAACAGTAGAAACTGGCGCGATCGCAGCCGCTCTACAAGGCGGACCATGGCCACCTTTGAGCCTTCCGGAATGCGATAAAACATCGATTCACCAATGAACGCCCCGCCAATCGCAATACCCAGGATCCCGCCCGCTAGCTCTTCCTCCTGCCAGGTTTCAAAGCTGTAGGCCCACCCTGCTCGGTTGAGCGCCAGGTAGAGCTGCTGCAGGGTGGGCGATATCCAGGTGGTCTCCCGGTCGGCGCAGCCCGTCACCACCTGCTCAAAGGCTTGATTGATTGAGACCTGAAACCGATCTTGATTGAGCGATCGCCGTAAAGAACGGGGATATCTGAATCGGTGGTCCAACGGGACGAGGGCCCGCTCACAACTGGTATACCAGTTCAGCCCGGTTCCCGTATCATCAGCCATGAGAAAGTAGCCGTTAGCGTATTGCTCGATGATGGCAGGAACGTTGAACGCGACCATGGCGATTAGAGCGCAGGACTAATTTGAGCAGGCAGGCGGCAAAACCTGCTAATCACGGCCCGATCTATGCCTGCCGGGGGTAGATCCCTAGAGCAGGATGTGTCAGGGTAGTGATAGGCTATTGCTAAAGGCTCAGTCATGGTCCAGCCAACATCACCAACGCTACCTCATACAAAACAACCCCAGCGCGAGGGGGAATGGTTGGAAGTCAATCTCAAAAGCTGGCTTGATGCCGAATTTGTGCCAGAGCCCATCAATCAAGCGATCGCTCAGAGGGCGACCCAGGTATTTGTGCGCCATCGCATGGAGGGGGAAACGGACCTCGGCGCACTGGTCCTCGCTATTTTGACTGAAATGCAGGCCTTTGATTTCTCCGAAAGCTTTTTCAGCGCGTTTGCGGTTGCCAATGCCGTAAGCGATTTACTGCTTGACAGCTTAGGGGTTGAGCGCTGCTGCGGGCAAGACTGACACGGCTCAGAAGCAGCTTATTTAGCTTTGGACCGCAGCATGATCACAATGTAGCCATATACGGTCATAGACCGAAGCGCGGCGCCCCTCTTCGAGCAATCTCCGCGCTTACCAGCTTGACTTGACAACGCCAGGCAACAGACCTTCGTGGGCCATTTCGCGCAGCGCGTTGCGGCAGAGGCCAAAATCGCGGTAGACGCCGCGAGGACGGCCTGTGAGCCAGCAGCGATTGCGCAGGCGGTTGGGCGCACTGTTGCGGGGAAGCTGCTGAATTTTGCGGTGAATCATCAGCTTTTCCTGCTGTGAAGACGCGCTTTCAAACTGCTCTTTCAGCTCCTGCCGCTTCTGCGAATACTTATCAATCATCCGCCTGCGCTTTTTATCACGCTCGACCATGGCTTTCTTGGCCATTGACTCGTTACTCCTGTAGAACTATAAACACAGATTTTAATTATAGCTGATTCCAGTGAGAGGTGCTAACCGAGCCCCCGAACCAATTCGACTATAATCTACCCATGGATGTCAGGAATATAAAAGGGGTGCGATATCTGAGCGATAACTCAACCTTTGAGCGACAACTCAACCTTTGAAGGTCACTTATTCTCCACGTCACGCAGCGTGATTGCTAAGATAAGCCAGCTTACATGACTCTATGCCTTCTAGCACCGCAGCCCTCAAAGCCTTAATCACGCGCAACCCGCTGATTGTCTCAGCTAAGACAACGGTCGCCGATGCGATCGCCCAAATGCACCAGGCGCAGCCAAATCCTTCAGCGGGGTCGTGCGGAGACTCTGGCTTGCAGGATAGCTACCATCAGCAGGTCAGATCAAGCTGCGTACTAGTGGTAGAGCATGGAAAGCTGATTGGACTCCTGTCTGAACGAGACGTGGTCCGGCTGAGCGCCCAGCAGGTCCAGTCGGCTGAGGTTCCTCTAGCGCAGGTCATGGCTCAGGTTTCGATTAGTCTACGAGAGTCAAGCCTGGTGGATGCTTCGTCCACGATAGCGCTGATTCAGCAGCACGGCGCCCGTCACTTGCCCATCTTAGACCAACAGGACTATCCCACTGGGTTGTTAACCTATGAGAGCCTGCAGCCATTGCTGCTTCAGGAGATGCGTAAGCAGCAGCAGATTGAAGCGCTTTTGCTAGAGAGCGAGCAGCGCTATGCCTCTCTATCGGCTATCGCACCCGTCGGCATTTTCTGCGCTGATGCCTCAGGCCGCTGCACCTACGTCAATGACTACTACTGTCAAATTCTTCAATCGACTCCGGACGCCCTCCTCAACCAGAGCTGGCAGGAAAATCTCCACCCGGAAGACCGAGAGCGCGTTATGGCAGCTTGGGAGTCGTGTGTTCGAGAAAATCGGACATTCCGAACCGAGTGTCGCCTTTGCCGCTCAGATGGCGCGGTGGTCTGGATCCACAATCAGGCGATGATGGAACGTGACGCCAGCGGCCAAATCATCGGCTATGTGGGCGCCATTACTGATATCAGCGATCGCAAGCGGGCCGAAACGGCGCTGAGGCAGAGCGAGAGAACCAACAGTATCATTGTCGATACAATTCCGGACCTGCTGATTCAGATGCAGCGGAGCGGGCGCTATAGCCGAATCGCCGGAGGCAGCGCTGTCCGGGTAAAACTTCCCGCATCATCGAAGACTGCGGAACGCGACGTCCACACCGTCCTGCCGCCCGAGCTAGCGCAGCAGCGGCTTCATTACGCGAATCAAGCGATCGATACAGGCAGGTTACAGATCTACGAGCAGGTTTTTGACTGCGGCGATGGCGAGCTCCGCAACGAGGAAGTGCGTGTTGCGCCCCTTGATGACGCCGAGGTCTTGATTATCATTCGGGATATCACTGACCGCAAGCAAGCTGAATTGCAGCTACAAAGCTTGGTTGAGGGTACAGCAGCCACGACGGGACAGGACTTTTTCCCCCCACTGGTCAGTCATATCTCGCAGGCGCTCAACGTCTCTTGTGCCGGGGTTTCTGAGTGGGTTGAAGGCAGCCTACAAACCCTAGCGCTTTGGGGCAGTGGTGAGCTACGCCACAACACATGCTTTGATCCCAAAGGCTTGCCCTGTGGGCGCACCATGGAGAATGGCTCTTACTATTTTGAAGGGTCAATATCGAAAGATTTGCTTGAGACACTTGACATCTCTTTGGACGAATTAAGGAGCTACGCGGGGGTTGCCCTGCGCGGAAGCTCGGGCGAGTCTATGGGGACGCTGTTTGTGCTAAATGAGCAGCCCATTCAAAACCCCCAGCGGGCGATGCAAAT
>JBHJHJ010000156.1:0-3089 GCA_050330955.1 Elainellaceae cyanobacterium
AGAAACCGCTACCCCGATTTGACGGTGATTCGAGATGAGCACGTTGAACAGCTCAGGCCGCGCAACACGATTCGCCTAACGATGCCGCCACCGCTGCTTGTGGTAGAAGTCGTTAGCCCTGGCGAGGTGCAGCGCAATCGAGATTACATTGCCAAGCGATCGCAGTATGAAGACCTCAGCGTGCCCGAATACTGGATCGTCAATCCGCAAGCTGGGGAGATTCTGGCGCTGACTTTGAACCAGACGGGGTACTGTGAGACCTGCTTCCGCAGGGAAGATGTTCTGCGATCGCCTCAGCTTGGGGATTTGGGCGTCACGGTGGCTCAAGTTTTAGCTGCTGGCTGTGGTTAAGCACTGCCGTAAAGCTAAGCCGCAATTTCCCCCGCCCCGCATCTTCGTGAAAGGGAAGCAGCGGCAGGCTCCTTAATTCTCAACGGAAAATTCTTAGACCCATGATCGCTGCATCAGATAGCTCACCCATTTCATTCGATGACTTTATTGACTGGTACCCAGCCCTCTCAAACTGTCGCTACGAACTGCGCCGGGGGGTAATTGTTGAAATGCCAAAGCCCAGAGGCAAACACTCAGAAATCGCGGGGTTCATCATCAAAGCTTTGAACAACACCATTGACCACATGCGGGCGCCCTACTTTATCCCGAGAGAGTGCATCATCAAAATTGCTGCTGACACTGGATACGAACCTGATGTCGTGGTTTTAGAGCGATCGCGCCTCGCGGATGAACCTCGCTGGGATAGCTCATCTATTATCGAAAATGGGGAGTCAGTCAAGCTAGCCGTCGAAGTTGTCTCTACCAACTGGCGGGACGACTACGCCCTCAAGATGGCGGACTATGAGAGCATTGGCATTCAGGAATATTGGATCGCCGAACACTACCTTGGCATTGGCGGGCGGCGCTATATTGGCTCACCGAAGCAGCCTACTTTCACGGTTTGCAGCTTGGTAGATGGGGAATACGAGCTGCAGCAGTTTCGCAGCGGCGATCGCATTTTATCGCCTGTCTTCCCGGCATTTAAGTTAACCACAGGGCAAACTTTTAACCCAGGCTAAACTGCTGCAAAAGCCACCGATTAACCGCCCCGTCATCTTCCGTCTGACTGCGCCGAAGCGCCTCCTCGATAGTGGCGATCGCTAACCCAGGCAGCACCTCTGACGCGTCAATCTGGAAACTGCCGCGATTAGCAATCTTAAAGGCAATCACAGTTGCCGTCTCAACGCTGACGACCCAGTACTCCGCCACCCCCAGCCGCTCATACAGCAGGCGCTTTTGCCCTAGGTCATCGTTTAGCGTCGTCGAGGCAATTTCAACCGCTAAGGTCGGTGGCCCCCAGGTCTCCACATCCACAGGTTGACTATTCTTCGTTGGCCGCTGTAACTCAGTGGTGCCGATGCCAGTCGCGCCAATATAATACGCCAAGTCCGGCTGACATTCCCGCTCCCCCGTTTTGCGAAAGCTGCTGCCCGTGAAAGAGACATAGGCCACATTTCGCAGCGTTCCATACAGGCTCACCACCGCCGCCAGAATGGAATTATCCTGACCGTGGCCAGACCCTATCGGCATGGTTTCAATCCTCATCCAGCCCGCATCGTAGTAACACCGGGCCTGTTCAAACTGTGGCTGGCTCGCGATCGCCAAAAACATCTCCCAAGTCGCAGCAACCCAAGAGTCAGTGACTAAGCTAGACGGTACAGGCGATACATTGATCATGGCAGTTCGATGCTCTCTCTCCAGTGTAGTAGACATTCACCATGGCACTTTTCCTAATCACCTCCGTTATCGATGAAGGCGTCTACGACTCCAGCTTCCAAGTCGTGGAGGCAGACTCCAAACTAGCCGTTGCCGAGCACATGCTCAGCCATCCTCATCAGTGGGAGACCTACCTACGGCATTCCCGCCCCCGCGATTGGCGAGATCATACCTTCAGCGTTGGCGACCTGTGGGACTGCGTCCACGACCCGCAGATGACCGCCGATCGACTTTTGGAGCTAATCGAAATGACTGGTGTCGACGGCGATAGCGACTCACAGCTCAGAATATTTGAGGTGACGGTGCAGCCGCTCGTAGAGGTAGACACTAACCCATTCAAGAAAAAACCCCCATCCCGCTAATGACCACCGTAGGCCACATAAGCCCCGTTCACCACATGCCCCACCAGCGTCACTGGATTGTTAGCAGGCAGCACATAGCTATTGCCCACCTGATTCAAGCAACTCAGCCGCCCCGCCACATACACCACCAGCACCGTGGAGGCCGTCCAAGAATCTAGGCCCAGCAGCCCGGTGAGTTGTTCTTCCACGAGGCGATCGCGCTCATCCATTACCTGCGCGGCCTTCCAGTTGATCACATCTAGCACCACCACGTGCCCCGGCGACTGGCGCACCTCCAGCAGCGATTGGCAGAAGGTGACGTCTTGAAAGCGCTGGCTGTCTTCGAGCAGCGCGTATTCTTTGGGGGGCTGGAGCAGCTCTGGGCAGTAGTAGGTGACCAGGGTTTCGCTGACGATGCGCTCTTTTTGCAGCGTGCGCTCCACGTTTTCCACCTCGGTTTTAACCAGGGCGGTGAGCTGCCGATCTAGGTCTTGGCGGATGGTGCGGGTGGCTTGGGCGACTTCCCGGTCGATGCGCTGCTGGGCCTCTTGCTGGGTGCGCTGCACGGCGGCTTCTACGGTTTGCTGCGCCGTTTGCCGAAACTCCTGCACGTTTTTGCCGAGGAAATAGACTGCAAAGCCTGCTGCGATCGCCAGGATGGTGCTAATGACGGTGACGGCGCTGATGAAGTAGCTGAAGGTTCTGCCGAGCTGGGCGTTGGATTCTTTGAGGACTTCAAGCTGGCTGGTGAGTAGGTCAATGTCTTCTTGGGTGAATTGGGCGATGGAGAGGCCATGAAGGTTGCCCAAGTGGCTGCCCCAGTCTATTGGTGGTAGGTCGAACATGCAGGCCGCTCCTGCGCTTTTGAGAAGCTTCTCAATTATCTGGCCTATTGGGTGAAATTGGGCGCGGGTCGCGATCGTGTGAGGAGATCATTCGCGCGGGATAAGCTTGTCAGGATAAACGCATGTTCCTGTTTCA
>JBHJHJ010000157.1:0-9325 GCA_050330955.1 Elainellaceae cyanobacterium
ACAGTGAAGCTGTGGCGCACCGATGGCACCTTGATCACCTCCCTTGACGGCCACAGCGCTGCTGTCTGGGATGTTCGCTTTAGCCCGGACGGCAACACCATCGCCTCCGCCAGTAGTGACAATACAGTGAAGCTGTGGAACAACAACCTTAATGACCTCATGGCCTGGAGCTGCAACTGGCTCCACGACTACCTCTCCACCAACCCCAACGTCACCGACGAAGAACGCGCCGCCTGCGATCTCCCCCCACGCAGCCCCGAAACCGCCTCCCTCTGGAACCAGGCGACCCAAGTCGTTGCCTCCCTATTTAGGTAGGGTGGGGTAGCATTTCAGTAAAGCGACGACTATCCTCACCCGCAGCATCAATATCGCCGAAGTCTGGATGCTCGACCCCAACGATCTCATCGCCGAAGCCTGCCGCCGCCTCACCCGCAACCTCACCCTCCAAGAATGGCGACAGTACCTCGGCGACGAGCCCTACCAAGCAACCTGTCCCAGCCTCCCCCGCCTTGATGGCGACGACGCCTCAACCGCAAGCCGCTAAACCCGGAAATTGACTCAACATTCATCCCTAGCCCATAGCGATCGCTTCATCCCCATGAACTCCGATATAAATGGCCTGCTCTCACAGCTAAAGCAAAGCCTTACCGAAATCTACGGGAGCCGCCTACACCAGCTCACCCTCTTCGGCTCCCAAGCCCGTGGTGATGCCGAACCAGGCTCAGACATCGACGTGCTTGTCGTCCTAAAGCCGCCTGTCAACCCTGGTGAAGAAATAGAGCGGACCGGCCACGTCGTCGCCGCGCTCTCCCTGAACCACGATGTCGTTATCAGTTGTGTCTTCATGGACGAAGTACAATACCGAACCCGCAATGGCCCACTGCTACGCAATATCCGCAGGGAGGGCATCCTACTATGACTGATGAGCAGCGTGAATTACTGCTCAAAGCGCAGCAGAGTCTGGCGGCTGCCAAGCTCTTGCTCGCCAACGATTATCCAGACTACGCGACCTCTCGCGCCTACTACAGCATGTTCTACGTCGCAGAAGCCTTTTTAGAAGGCGAAGGACTAGCATTCTCCAAGCATTCAGCTGTTATCGCCGCTTTTGGCCGTGAGTTCGCTAAGCCGCAGCGTGTTTCTCCCAAGTTTCATCGTTTTCTAATTAAAGCGCAGGAGCTGCGAACCGCAGGCGACTACGGCCAGCTTGACGCTATTACCGTAGAACAGGCGATAGAGCAGATCGAACGGGCTGTAGAAATTTTAGCGATCGCCACACGAATGCTCAATGAGTAACAGCCCACCTTGCCGACAAATCTGAAAAGGGAGAAGACTTATGGCAAGGCGCGTAAAAGTTTGGTTTGACGCCGAAGCCGACTTTCTAGAAGTCACCTTCTCCGACGCCCCCGGCTACATGAGAGAGACCGAAAACGACGCCATCATGGAGCGCGTTGACACAGAGGGCAACCTGCTCGGCTTCTCCCTCATGGCCGTCAGCCAGCTTGCCCAATCCAAACCCCTCATCGCCGAGCTTATCGCTGGTACAGACGCCGCGTAGCTGCAACAGGTTATCTCACCCACAACCTCACCCTCGAAGAATGGCGACAGTACCTCGGCGACGAACCCTACCAAGCCAGAAGCCGTTATGGATGCGATTTGCGCCTTCTGAGCCATGGACGCGGAGAACTCAGGCGATCGCCACTGCAATAATGAAAGAGTCTGGATTCCAACTGTCGAACGCTTGCTACAGGTCCACAACAATGGCAAGACCTTCCAACAACTCTTCGAAGCCGCTCAACAGCTAACGCTAGCAGACCAGATTCGACTCGCTAGCCAAATCATGCAGCTTGTCGAGCAAAAGATGCCTAGCCCAGACGCAAAGTCGCCGCACCCGCAAGATCCCTTGATTGGACTTTTCTCCGGCTCTCCAAAACTAGCCACTGACGCAAAAGAGGCGCTTCGCCAGGATGCGCGCCCAGACTCCGGCCTCACATGGAAAGCTTAATTGCCGACACCGGCTTTGTCGTTGCCCTCGTTAACCGTTCAGATAGCCGCCATACCGACGTCCTTGACGTCTATCTCCGATACCCGCAGATTCTACTACCGCAGTTGGTACTTGTTGAGGTAGCCTATCTCGTTGGGCGTGATGCCAGTATCGATACAACCGTGAGATTCCTCCAGGGCGTATCCGCAAGCCGGTTCAATCTAATTGCTGCTGCAGACAGCGATATTCCCGCGCCGCCAGTATCCTAGAAAGATACGCCGATAGGCAAAGTTGATTTCGTCGATGCCTGTATCATGGCGATCGCGTAGCGATGGCAAAGCCATTATCGCAGAGCGCTGAGGTATCGAGACTGTGTTGACTCTCGATAGTTGACTCTCGATAAACGAGACTTTAGTTTGTTCAGACCAAGCCACTGTGAAGGTTTTACCCCACTGCTGTAGACCCTTAGTCTCAGTAAGAACGAGCGCTAGCCAATCGAGTAGATGAATCCTCACCTCAGCCCCCTGCTCTCACAGCTAAAACAAAGCCTTACCGAAATCTACGGGAGCCGCCTGCGCCATCTCACTCTCTTAGGCTTTTCCACCACGGCTATCAAGCCCGCGTGCATAATCAAAACCCCTCATTGCTGAGCTTCTCGCTGGCACAGACGCAGCCTAGCTTCGCTGTAAGCGAGCACAGCGCTACAGCCTGCAGAGTTTTTTTGAATGCCTAACGACAGTAAATCGCGCTTTGAGCATGTGAGTCGGTACATCAGTGGGTTGTTGCTCAGTAAGACCAAAACGCTGCAGGAAATTCACACTCAGATCACAGGGACGGGAGCTATGGTTACACCGCCTTTACCCTCATCCACACGACGGGCTTCACCCCTGCTCAGGGCCGGAAACCCGCCTTGATGCGCCCTGAGGTAAAGCGATATGGTTAAGACACCTGCTCAAGAGGGAACCACGCTGATGAACCAAGACTTCAGAGGTTTGCGGATTAACGGACTGCCTAGGATTGGCAACTGGCTGATCTTGATAGGAATCATTTGGCTTTTGGGTTCCCTAGGCCTAGGGTGGCTCGTTAAATCGGTTGTGATTCTCTTCGGCCTCCTGCTAGTTGCGCCAGTAATTGGCTTTTGGGGACTGCGCTGGTGGCTCAGGCGCAATCTGGTTGAATCTCCCTGCCCTGTGTGCGGCAGCGCCCTCGTTGGACTGAAGGGGCAGGAAATTCGCTGTCCGAGCTGCCAAGAGCCAGTTAAAGCAGAGGATAGAGTTTTTCAGCGCCTGACCCCTCCAGATACCGTTGATATCGACGCGATCGAGGTCAGCGTGCAGGAAATCAGCGATTAGGGCAGCGCTTCTGTAAAATTTATTTCATCACTATCCGAAATCGTCAGAGTACGGCCTGTTGTTAGTGGGGAAACGTTTCTGTCGCTAAAGCCAAATGTGCTCGATTGGACTTTAGCGCATTCCCCATCTACCTCACAGGAGAATAGCAATGGCTGAGAAGTGCAAGGTCTGTATCGTTTGCGAAGAGGAGAAGAAAGAACCACCCAAATCAGACAAGCCGCCTGCTTTTTTAGCCCTAATATTCGCAGCCATCGTGATTCTGCTGGTGCTTTAGGCCATTTAACCTTCTCTTAGCCTCCAATGCAGCTTGATTTGTGGCAATGTGAGGGTAGCGATTTCCTGCGCTACCCTCACATTGCCATTCCACTGCGTTTTTTGTCATGCAAACGTTGCCCACGCCAACCGCATCCGCCCAGCCCGACCAACCGCGCATCGATACCGTGATTCACCGCCGCCAGACTCGGCCTGTGCGGGTCGGAAACATCACCATCGGCGGCAATAATCCTGTGGTGGTCCAATCGATGATCAATGAAGACACCCTGGATATTCCTGCGTCTGTCGCTGCCATTCAAGGGCTGCATGAGGCGGGGTGCGAAATTGTGCGGGTTACGGTGCCCAGCATGGCCCATGCTAAAGCCGTCGCTGAGATTAAAGCGTCCCTCAAGGCAACCTATCAGGACGTGCCGCTGGTGGCAGATGTGCACCACAACGGCATGAAGATTGCTTTAGAGGTGGCCAAGCACGTCGATAAGGTGCGTATCAATCCGGGGCTGTATGTGTTTGAAAAGCCCAAAAGCGATCGCGAAGTGTTCACCCAGAATGAATTTGATGATATTGGCGATCGCATTCGCGACACCCTGGAGCCCCTAGTCCGCTCCCTCAAAGAGCAAGACAAAGCCATGCGGATTGGGGTCAATCACGGGTCGCTGGCCGAGCGCATGCTGTTTACCTATGGCGATACGCCCGAGGGCATGGTGCAGTCGGCGATCGAGTTCATCCAAATTTGCGAGTCTTTGGACTACCACAACCTTGTCATTTCCCTCAAGGCTTCCCGCGTCCCAGTGATGCTGGCCGCCTATCGTCTCATGGTTCAGCGGATGGACGAGCTTGGTATGGCCTACCCGCTCCACCTCGGGGTCACAGAGGCCGGCGACGGCGAATACGGTCGCATCAAGTCTACTGCGGGAATCGGTACGCTCCTGGCCGAGGGCATTGGCGATACCATCCGCGTCTCCCTGACAGAGAATCCTATCAAAGAAATCCCGGTTTGTTACAGCATTCTTCAGGCCCTAGGACTGCGAAAGACGATGGTAGAGTACGTCGCCTGTCCTTCCTGCGGTCGTACCCTGTTTAATTTAGAGGATGTGCTGGGGAAGGTTCGTGCTGCCACTGACCACCTCACCGGGTTAGACATCGCAGTTATGGGCTGCATCGTCAACGGGCCGGGAGAGATGGCTGATGCAGACTATGGCTATGTTGGCAAGCAGCCCGGCTACATTTCTCTGTATCGAGGGCGCGAAGAGATTAAAAAAGTGCCCGAAAGTGAAGGCGTGGACCAGCTGATTGCTCTAATTAAAGCGGATGGACGCTGGGTGGATCCGTAAAGATTTTCTGAAGGGGCTATCCTACGCCGTGGGCTCCGGTGCGGTTGCCCTCTTGGGCCACGTCCCCATCGGCACTGGCCCCCTCGCCTCCAGCTTCCATGTGCTAGTGTGGTGGTACTTTCACACCCTCCAGTCTTATCTCTTTCCTATGACTTTGATCAAGCGCGGATTTGTCTTGGGTACAACTGTGTTGGCGGTGGCTGCAGTCGCAACGGTTTCGGTTAGTCTCCATCCCAAAACGCAGGCTTTACTTAAAGACAGTCCTAAGAATGTTGTAGACGAGGTTTGGCAGCTGATTGATCGCACCTATGTGGACGCCACGTTCAATCAAACTGACTGGCAGGCGGTGCGGCTAGACTATCTCAATCGGAGCTACACAGACCGCGAGTCGGCCTACACTGCGATCCGCGAGATGGTAGAGACCCTTGATGATCCCTACACGCGCTTCATGGATCCCCAGGAGTTTCGCAATATGCAGATCGACACCTCTGGAGAGCTCACCGGCGTCGGCATTCAAATTGCCCAAGACGAGGAAACGAAAAATCTCACGGTGGTTGCCCCAATAGAAGATACCCCAGCCTTTGAAGCCGGTATTGTCGCCGGAGATATTATTACGCGCATCGATGATGTCGATACGGCGGGGATGGACATTAGCGACGCCGTCAATCTAATCCGCGGCCCCGTAGATTCTGAGGTTAGGCTGACGATTCTTCGGGATCAGCAGGAGCTTGTGGTTCCCATCACCCGAGCCCGTATTGAGATTCACCCGGTACGCTTTGAGTCTCGCTTTGAGTCAGGCGTGGGCAAAGTAGGCTACATTCGCCTGACGCAGTTTAGCGCTAACGCAGCAGAAGAGATGCGGGACGCCATTCGCGCTTTGGAGGCAGAGGACGTCGGCTCCTACGTTCTAGACCTGCGCTCAAATCCCGGTGGCTTGCTCTATTCCAGCATTGACATTGCTCGCATGTGGCTAGAAGAGGGCGTGATCGTCTCAACGGTGAATCGGCAGGGGCTCACCGATCGCCAGGAAGCCATTGGAGACGCCCTCACCGATAAGCCGCTGGTGATTTTGGTGGACGGTGGCTCTGCCAGCGCTAGCGAAATTCTTTCGGGTGCGCTTCAGGATAACGATCGCGCTTCGCTAGTGGGAACGCAGACCTTTGGAAAGGGGCTGGTGCAGTCAGTGCGCCCTCTGGGCGATGGGTCTGGTTTGGCCATTACCGTCGCTAAGTATCTCACCCCCAACGGACTCGACATCAACGAGGCCGGAATCTCCCCTGACGTGGTTGTTGAGCTTACTGAAGAGCAGCGCGAACAGCTGCGGAGCGATCGCACCCGCATTGGTACATCGTCTGACCCCCAGTATTCAGAAGCGATTGATGTTCTGATGCAGCAGTTGGCTACGGGCACTGCTGCCGTTCCTGTGCCACAGTAATTGCATGTCACGATACCGCCGCTCCTTCACCTTCCTCAGCATCAGTTTGCTCATAGCCGGTTTGGCAAGCTGCAGTAACGGAAAAGTCGATCAGTGCAATCAGCTTATTGGTGTGGCCAATCAGGCTGTAACTGAGGTTGAGGCCGTAACCAGCAACAGCGCCCCTAGGGATACGGAAACCTTTTCGAGCATCACCGAAGCGGCTCAGCAGGCAGCAGCCCAGCTTGAAGCCATCGATCTAACCGATGAGCAGCTGCAAAGCTATCGGCAGCGCTTTATCAAACTCTACAGCGAGACTGGGGAGGCGACTGAGCAGCTTGTTACGGCGGTGGAAGGGCAAAATCTGCCGGCGGCGCAGGACGCCTACACGCTGTTAGAAGACGCCACCAGTCAAGAAGAGCCCCTCGTACAAGAGGTGAACCAATATTGCCAATCGTCTTAGGCCAGGCCTAGCGCCGGACTAAGGTCACTCGCGATCGCCCGCAATCATTTGCAGGATAATACCCTCTCCCCCAGCCTCGTGGTAGCGATCGGCCCACTGACGCACCACTTCGTCGAGCTCCTCTAGGGCTTGGTCAATGCGGCTCGCCGGAATATCCAGCTCCTCCAAAACCCGCAAAGTATGGGGCTTACGCTCGGCCCAATCTCGCATCATCTGGAAGTAGCGGGCCGTATCCTCCAGCATGATATAAGTGCGCTCTTCGTCATTAGCGGGGGAATAGGACGCCCGGGTCAGCGCATAGAAGGGCATGCCCCAAGGGGAATCGACCCGCGTCACGGTGCCTGAATAGATGAGGCGGCGGCGAATGTGCTCGGCCAAGGCTTCACTGAGGGGCATGCGGCGCTCAGCAGGGAGGTCCTCTTGAGAGCGGGCGTGAAGAAACTCAATCAGCTCAATAAACTGGAACGAGGTGATCAGCTGAGCATCAGGAAGGTTCGAGGGCAGCGTTTTCTCTAGCTGACGCTTCTCCTCCGGTGTCAGGCTTGTTCCCGGAATCCGAGACCAGCCGGGTTGCCAAGGGTACTGCTCTAACCAGACGTAAGGAAACTGAATGAGGTAGCGCGGCTCTTGGGAGCCCAACATCTTCAGCAGCGTTCCCTCAGTTAGTGCCTCGCGCACCTCCTGAACGATGACCTTGACCCGCTTAGGCTCGATGTGGTGCAGATGCCCCGTCATGCGAAGATTTTCGCCTTGCTCCAGGTAGGTTAAATAGATGGCGCACTTGGCTGCTGTTGCCGCTGCGTCTAAGAAAGCACCATGGCGATGTCCGCTGGTGCGCATCGCGCTGAAAGCCAAGTACAGCATGATCTGATCCATGGCGCTAGGGCTCAAGCGCTTGATCAAATCGGTATCAGTATTTAAGCCAACATCTGAACTACGTAACGTCACGGGTTAACTGGGTGAGGTGAGTGTGCAAAGCGTAACTGAATGAATTGGTGCGGGGATTCACGCTCAAAACCGAGGGCTACAAACGCGAGTTTTGCCAATTCAGCCACCGCTAGTGCGGGCGATACCAGTATGAGTGGTGCCAGCATCGGCAGGGCCAACGCAAACCGGAACAACACAGCAATGGTTAGCGCAGCCTTTGGGAACGGAATGCTACCCCCTGAGGAAAGTGGGCTGCCCTTGGGAGACCTGTACTAAGATACAGTCGCCCTCCTACCATTAACTTAGTCCAGCTTAAATTATCTGCGGTAATTTTCTAAAGAAAATCGATAGATTTTGACCGGACTGCTGACATCATTCAGCAATTGAGCCCTAACCTAAGTAGAGTATAATTTTGCTCTACCAATATAAAAACTTGATGCCCAAATATTACGTTGCAACTTAGGTCTTTTTTTTGACAAACTGAGGCTGACGGAGAGAATTGACCCAAAACCTCAAGCAATGTGCGAGATTATACCGCTTGATCCTCAATTCACGCGTCATGCAGCGCTGTAAACTACATCGCAACTGTTGTTTATCCCCTAACGCTGGGGAGGCCACCGATGCTCTCTGAAACACACTATGTCCTATGTGCCCGTCAGACGGGTCACTATCTTTCGGCTCGGCCCGGGTTTTCGTCAGCTGGGGCGGATCAGCCTGGCTATGTTCTCCTGTTTGGCGAGCATGCCGATGCCCTCAGCTATCTCAGCGCCCATGCCGCAGATGCCGCGTCGCGCCTCACCGTTGAGTCTGTGAGTACACCCCAGCTCAAAAACATCATGAAGCGCTGGGAGTTTGAAGGGGTGGCGTTAGTCAAGGATCCACTCGTGCCAGACATCGACTTTATGACGTCTGTTTAATGACATCATTGAATGCCTAGCGATCGCTGTGGAAGCCAAGTCGTAAGATATAGCCAGGATCATCCAAGATTGCTATACCTATGACTCGCTACCAGATTACGCTCTTGCCCGGCGACGGCATTGGCCCAGAAATTATGGCTGTCGCTGCGAAGATTTTGCAGACCGTCGGCGATCGCCACGGGCTCACGTTTGAGTTCAAGACCGCTCCCATTGGGGGCGCTGCCATTGACGCGACGGGGCAGCCCCTGCCGGATGAGACCCTTGAGACCTGCCGCCAGAGCGACGCGGTGCTGCTGGCTGCCATCGGCGGACCCAAGTGGGATTCTCTCCCCAATGATCAGCGCCCGGAGCGGGGGCTTTTGGGGCTAAGGGCTGGGCTAGGGCTGTTCGCCAATCTGCGTCCGGCGCAAATTTTGCCGCAGCTGATTGACGCTTCCACGCTTAAGCGCGAGGTGGTTGAGGGGGTGGATATTATGGTGGTGCGGGAGCTAACCGGGGGAATCTACTTCGGCCAGCCTAAGGGCATCTTTGAGTCGGAAACGGGGCAGCGCGGCGTCAACACCATGGCCTACACCACCCACGAAATCGACCGCATTGGCCGCGTCGCTTTCACAACGGCCCAGAAGCGTCAGGGGCGGCTGTGCTCAGTGGACAAGGCCAACGTGCT
>JBHJHJ010000158.1:0-28499 GCA_050330955.1 Elainellaceae cyanobacterium
CCACAAAAATAGAGCGCCACGACACGCTACGCCTGTTCTACAGCTACTCCCACAAAGACGACGCCCTGCGCGAGCAGCTCGAAACCCACCTCAAACTGCTGCAGCGCCAGGGCCTCATCCAAACCTGGCACGATCGCCGCATCCTAGCCGGTGATGAGTGGGAGAGCGAAATTGACGACAACCTTAACCGCGCCGACATCATTTTGCTGCTGGTGAGCCCAGACTTCATCGCCTCCGACTACTGCTACGACATCGAAATGAAGCGCGCCATGGAGCGCCACGAAGCGGGTGAAGCCCGCGTGATTCCGGTTATCTTGCGCCCGGTAGACTGGCGCGGCACCCCCTTCAACAAACTGAGCTGGCTCCCGCAAAACGGCGATCCTATTACATCTTGGCGCGATCGCGACGCTGCTTGGCTAAACGTCGAGCAAGGCATAAAGCAAGTCGCCCAGTCCCTCAAAAAAATTCACTAATACACTTGTCAGCGTCACCGTCATCCGCTAAATTCTTATCCATGGACGCAAACCGTGTCCGTTAACCAGACGCCCAATACTTTAGCGCGCCCCCTGGCAGTGCGACCACACCGACCAGGGAGCATCACCACCGCGTTGAGTAGGCCAACGCGATGGCTACCGCCGATTTTATCCTGTGGTAGCTGTCCCGTTCTTCACCGCGTGGATGGCTGAACGACTTGGGCGTCTTTCCTTCAAACCACAGGAAAAATCAAAATGACATATTGTTCAACGCCCTGCCTCTGCGGGGCAACCCATTGCTGCGCCAGCATCTATCGCCGCCCTGCGGGTGAGGGGCCCCTCGCCCCCTACGATGCGCCTCCATCCCAAAGGGGCGATCGCTATCAGGATTCCTGGCCATGCGACCAAACTCGACTGGGCCAATTTATTAGCGAAGCCGCCAATAACCCCCTGCGCAGCGAGACCTTGCCCATCCCACCAGATGGCGATCGCCCCTCGCCTCCGCCCTTCTTCCGCCTGCGGTTGCTCGCCCTCGGCGTCCCCTACGCCGTCGATAACTGCCGCCTCAGCCTCCACAGGCTTGGCTACGCCGACCCCAACGCCAGGTCCATCCCGCTGCCTATCATCCGCTCGGCAGAGGTCGTCCGCGCCGCTGCCCCCGGTGAAATCATGCGCATTCTCACCAAGCGCATCCCGCCTCCCTCAACGCGATAGGGCCCCGTCAGGGCACGGCGGATGTCGCGTTTGGGCGAGAACACAGCGCAACGCAGCGCCGCCAGTGCCCGCAACAAACTGGTCGCCACCGCCTTAGCCGTTGTAAGCTACTGTCTAGTCATAACTTCTAGTCGCAAAGAAGTTCAGCACTGACCTGCCGCAGCGGCAGGGGCGAGCCACAATGCGCACCACCAAAACCTGGATAAAATGGACCTACCTAGGGGGACTGGCCCTGTTGCTAATGTTGGCCGCTATAGGGGTAAAACGCTGGACCAGCGCTCAGCAAAACAGCCCGCTCCAGCCTGGTGACGAGTCTGTCATCATCCCCGTAGACTCGGCGGCCAGCGCTGAAACCAGGCCCGACGTTTTTCAGCAGGCCGTCAACTACGCAGAGCAAGCCGCCGCCGAGGGCCAATCGGCTCAGACCGCGGAGCAATGGCAGCAGGTGGCCCAACTGTGGCGAAACGCCGCCATGGCCCTCAACCAGGTGCCACGGACCAGCTCATATTACGAACTCGCCCACCAGAAAATAGACGAATACGCCAGCAACGCCAACTACGCCGAGCAGGCGAGAGAAAATGCTCTGCAGCGTGCAGCGAACTAGCCTGGATATCAGAAGTGCAGAGCATTAGAGCGCAAAAGAAAACCCCCGACACCTGAATCTGAATGCCGGGGGCGGAAATGAGTGAGTTTTTGCAACTGCCATGCTGCTGATAATAGCTTCAGCCCCTCCAGCAGCCTTTCCTAAGGGTGACCTGTGTCCCTCGTCATTGCAGCCCATGATTTGCATCACCCACCCAAGCCCAGAAACACAAGGCCCCCGGCCACCAGCAGCACCAGCACTAGCCCTAACCACACAAAGCCGTTGTCCCTCGTGTTAACCTGGCTCAAATCTAGGGGCTCTGGCTCTGGCTTAGGCTTGGGCCGGCGCGATCGCTTCGGCGGCGGATATTGCGAAAGTCCCTTACTAGAACCGCCCTCCTCCAGCGCCGACAAATCGGGAATAGAGGTCATCCACTCGGGCCGCGACTTGAGCTGGGGCGCCTCCAGGATATACAGCAGGCGACGGCCCTGCTTTGCCGTCAGGTAGTCGGGGTGGTGAGCCACCTGGCGGCATAGCGCCACAGCATCCTTCATCTGCCCCCGTGCTTGGTAGGCCGTCACCAGCCAAATCTTCACCTCTCCGCTAAAGGGGGATATTTTGTCCACCAGGCTAGCCGCCTTTTCTAGGTGCTGAACCGCCTGACGGTATTGCCCTCGCTCAAAGGCAGACTTCCCCAGCTCATACTGCTGGCGAGCAATGGTGCGCTGATCGGTCATGCTGCGTCTTGTCCGTAAGGTTTTAGCCGAGCTCGGCAAACTCTGAAGCCACAATCATGCTGCCCACCCCGGCGTCCGTCAAAATCTCTAGCAGCAGGGCGTGGGGAACGCGGCCATCGATGATGTGGGTGGCTCGCACCCCCTGAGCCAGCGATCGCACGCAGCAGTTCACCTTGGGAATCATGCCCCCGGCCACAACGCCCTCGTCGATCAGCTCGCGGGCCTGCTGAATGTTGAGCTTGGGGATGAGGCTTTCGGCGTCGTGGCGATCGCGCAGGATGCCGGGAATGTCGGTGAGTAGAATCAGCTTTTCGGCCCCCAGAGCAGCGGCCAGCTCCCCCGCTACGGTATCCGCGTTGATGTTGTAGGCCTGGCCAGTTTCGTCTGCAGCGACGCTGGAGATCACTGGGATGTAGCCCGCCGCCGCCAGGGTCTCCACAACCTTGGGGTCAAGGACGCTCACCTCTCCCACAAAGCCAATGCCCTCATGGCCCTGGGACCGGGCTCGAATCAGGTTACCGTCCTTGCCGCAGAGGCCTACGGCTGAGCCGCCCGCCTGGCTAATCAAGGTGACAATCTCTTTGTTTACTCGGCCCACCAGCACCATTTCCACCACGTCCATGGTGGGGGCGTCAGTGACCCGCAGGCCGTCTTTAAACTGCGGCTCGATGCCCAACTTCCCCAGCCAGGTGTTGATCTCTGGGCCGCCGCCGTGCACCAGCACAGGCCGCAGCCCCACACAGGCTAAAAATACTACGTCCCGCATCACGTCTGCTTTAAGGCGCCCGTCTTTCATCGCCGCGCCGCCATATTTGACCACAACTGTGCGACCTGTGAAGCGTTGAATGTAGGGCAGCGCCTCGCTTAAAACCTGAACGCGGGAGGCAGCGGCAGCCTTGAAGGATTCGGTATCGGTTGAGGTGGTACCCACTGAGCTAGATGCATTTAAGGACTATTTTTCAGCATACCACTTCAACATTCGCGGTCCGATACCGCCGCTTCGCTTCGAGACGCTCTGGTCTAGCTTTCAAAAACGTCCTCAAAAAAGTGGCCACCTACAGTATCCGTGCTAGCGCCGCCACCTTTGCGAGCTTAGCCTTTTCAAGGCCGGCGAGATCATCCGCCGTCAGCCATCCCTCTTTCGTCAGCTTAGCCAAAACGAAGAGAATTTCTTCTGGCGCATCGTCGTACTTGCCGTCAATGTCAAAGCGCCGAGCGCTGAGAAAATCGTTCAGCCGCCAGACGTCGCTGAGCTGATCCACCTGGCTTGCTTTTTCTTGTACCCACCGAATCAGACCGTCTGCTTCCCGCTTGCGCGCGGTCTCTAGGGCTGCTTTAGCAGTCTGCTGCTCTTGGGCAGACCACTGGGTCTCAATTCCTTGCATTGCTAAATATTAAAACGTCTTATCTGTATCTTTAATATCTCTCACTATTCAGTATTTTGCAAAACTTTACACGCTTTCTCATAATTAAACCGAGACCCATGATGCAGGTCTCGGTTTAATAGCAGTCCGCCCAAGCCCAACGTAGGTCAGGCTTATACCGATCTACTGCATGAGATTAAGCAGCTCTTTCGGAGAGGCCAGCAGGTCGATCGCCACGAAGAAAATCTTGCCCTCTGGATTGAGCAGAAATCGCCAGGCAATATTCATGCCCACGTTGGCACCGAACCAGGGCGTCTGGCACGTTCCGGTGACTTTCGTCTGGGTAAAGCCGTCCTCTGCCGGCTCACTCACGCCGCGTATGGGGATGAGCTTGAGGTTTTGGCACTCCTCGCGGAAGAAACGCAGAATATTTTCCTTGCCCACAACCGGCTTGCGGAAGGGGGGCTGGAGGGCGCCATCGGGGGCAAAAAGCTGGATGAGGGCGTCGAAGTCGTTGGCGTTCAGATTGTTCATGTAGGCCAAAATCGTCGGATTATCGACCCCTTCAATCGTCACTTTGGTCCGCTTAGCCATGTCCTGGGGCGGCTGAACCGGTTCGCTGACCCGCTCAGTGGCTTCCAGCTTGCTATCAAATCCCATATCGACCACCGAACTGCGCAGCACGGTGATCTGCTGACCCGATTCCAGGTTTCTGATGTCCTGCAGCACAGCGGCGGCATTGGCCGAGAGCTTATAGCCCTCAGGAATTGGCGCTACGATTCCCTCTGCCATCCACTGGCCCAGCTGGTACCAAAACCCAAGCTTGATGTTAGGGGACCAAGTGGCGTAGGTACGGCCAAGGGACGTATCAGCCCGGTTTGCCAAGTCGCACATGGCCTGGGCCTGTTCCTGGAAAGACATGTTTTTAACGTCGTTCAAGGCTCGCTCTGCAAACTGCATGTTGGCTGCACCCAGCGCAGCGCTGGTGATGGATTTACCCATTTCGAGGTAAGCAAACCAGATGAGAGCGAGCTGGTCTTCAGCGCTGAGCTGGTTGAACCTGGCGATGGTGGCTGGCACCGCGTCAGCTTGAAGTGTGCTCGGAAAGATGTTCCGAGCTGACTCGATGGTGAATGGCATTGTTCTATCCTCTGAGTGAAGTGACTCTAATGAAGTGCATAACGCTCTGGGTTATTGCACCGTAGCTGCTCTTTAAAGCCCACAGAAGTTATCATAAAGGGCGGCGGTACAGTTCCCTATTAAAAAACAAAAAGCGGCGATCGCACCGTCGCTGATTAGTGCCACCGATTGACGCCCCTCATTGGTTTCACCCATTGACCTCAACCATTAACCTCAAACGTTGACGCTGGCGGCGGTTTGGCGCAGCGCTGCTATCGTTTCCAGCACCTGCGCCGCTGCTCGGTCAATCTCTTCCTCAGTGGTGAACCGCCCAGCGCCAAAGCGAATCGACGCGTAGGCCAACCCATCGGTTCGCCCCAGCGCCTTGAGCACGTGGGAGGGGGCTGTGGACGCCGACGAGCAGGCCGCCCCTGACGACACCGCCATCACGGGCTGTAGTCCCAGCAGCAGCGCCTGACCGTCTACTGCCTCAACGCTAATGTTGAGGTTGCCAGGCAGGCGCTGGGTGGGGTGGCCGTTGAGGAATACCCCAGAAGCTGCGCTGACGGTCTGCCAGAGGCGATCGCGCAGCTGACGCAGCCGGGCCGACTCCTGACTTAAATTCTCTAGGGCAAGGGTCACGGCCTTAGCAAATCCAACGATCTGCGGCGGATATAGCGTCCCCGATCGCCGTCCCCCTTCTTGCCCGCCGCCGTGGAGCTGCGCCGCCACCTGGACCCGGGGACTGCGGCGCCGCACGTACAGCGCCCCAACGCCCTTAGGTCCGTAGATTTTGTGGGCCGTGAGGGACATCAAATCAATATTCATCGCTTCCACGTCGAGGGGCACTTTGCCCAGAGCCTGAGCCCCATCGGTGTGAAACAGCACCTGGCGATCGCGGCAGCGGGCGCCAATTTCAGCTAGGGGCTGGAGCACGCCGATTTCGTTGTTGGCGGCCATGACGGAGACTAAAATGGTGTCTGGGCGGAAGGCCTGCTCCAAAGCCTCTAGGGAGACCAATCCATCGGGCTGCACAGGGAGATAGGTCACCTCAAAACCCAAAGACTCTAGGTACCGACAGGGATCCAGCACGGCGCTGTGCTCCGTCTGCACCGTGATGATGTGACGCCCCCGGGAAATATAGGCTTCGGCCACGCCCTTGATGGCTAGATTGTCGGCCTCGGTGGCGCCGCTGGTGAACACAATCTCACTGGGGGCGGCGTTGACGCTAGCTGCAAGCTGCTCGCGGGCCTGCTTGACGGCGGCCTCTGCCTCCCAGCCATAGGCGTGCAGCGTGCTAGAGGGGTTGCCAAACTGCTCGGTGAAGTAGGGCAGCATGACGGCTAGCACCCGCTCATCGACAGGGGTGGTGGCGTTGGCGTCGAGGTAGATGGGGCGCATGATCTCGGTTGGGCGTTTAATTCGATTCTAGATCCGGTTCTTCCTCAGCGGCGGTGTCGAGCAGTTCATCAATATCCCCACAGAGGGTTTTCAAGTTCTGATGCCGCGATCGCCGGGACGGACGTCGGTAGCGCTTTGTCTTCAGCTTAGGCTCGTAGTAGACCTGGCCCGCTTCGCCGCTAAGCCGCTTGACGGATTCTTCCGCAGCTGCCGTTTGCCCCAGGGCCGTTTGCCGGGCGATCGCCTCTGCTAAAAAGGTGAGGTAGTGGTCATAGCGCTCCCACTTACGCCCACCGCGCACCACGCACCCCGGCTCATCCCGGTGCAGGCAGTTGCCAAATTGACAGGCATCCTGGCTGAGCCGTTGCCGAACCTCGGGAAAATAATTGCCCAGCTCCTCAGGGGCGCAGGTGATGGTGGGCTGGTTAAACCCCGGCGAGTCTGCCAAGAGACCGCCCCCAGCGAATTCTGCAGAGAATCCTGTAGAGAATTCTGCAGCAGATTCAGAGGATAACTCAAACAGCTCCACGTGACGGGTGGTGTGACGTCCGCGGGCCAGCTTGCCTGACACTGCGTTGACCCGCTGGTTTACGGCTGGAATTAGATGGTTGATCAGGCTAGATTTACCCACCCCCGACGGCCCAGAAACCACGCTGATGCGGCCCGAGAGCTGCTGGCGCACGGCATCTAGCCCGATGCCCTGCTGGACGCTCATGATGATGGGGTCGTAGCCCCACCCGATGAGGCGATCGCGCCACTGCTGTTGGGCTTCAGGCGAAATTCGATCGCACTTGTTGAGGCCCAGCGCCACTGCCAGCCCCGTAGACTCTGCCGCCACTAAAAATCGGCTGAGCTGCCAGGGATCCAGCTCGGGTTCAGCTAAGGCAAACACCAGCAGCAGCAGCTGAGCATTGGCCACTGGCGGGCGCTCTAAGGTGGTATGGCGCGGCATCACCTGGGCTATGGCGCCCCGCTCGCTGCCCCAGTCGATATCTTCCACCGCAACGCGATCGCCCACCCACACCTGCTGGCCGATTTTTTTCAATCGGGCGCGGCGGGTGCAGAGCAGCATCACAGCTTCTCCCTGAGCGCTAGCGCTGGAGCCTTCCGCTAACCGGACCCAGTAGTAGTTGGCCTGCACCGCGATGACCACCCCTTCCCCGGTTGTGCCTCTATCGGCTTGAAACATCCCTGGGCTTAGCGGACGGTTCATTTAGCTGGGACAGCGCACTTGAAGGGCGAAAAACTCGGTGCGATCGTCAATGCTCTCAATGGTATAGCCTTCCATGGTCAGGCTAGAGGGCACCTGCTCAATGGGTTCTCCGCCATCGAGCCACACCTCTAGCAGACTGCCGGGAGCCATCTTTTCGAGGCAGAGCTTAGTGCGAATAAAGTTGATGGGGCAGGGGGTGCCGCGCAGGTCGAGCTGGCTATCCGGCGCGGAGGCAGATGTTGAAGCTGCGGTAGATGTCATCCTCGAAATAGCCCTCCCAAAAAGCCTTCTAGTCCAGCGCCTTTGCCAGCGCGATTGCCGTGGATTTCCGCCAGCTTCTCCAGCAGCTCTCGCTCTTCTGAGGTGAGCTTTGTGGGAATGTCGATGTGCACCGTGACGCGCTGGTCCCCACGGCTGACCGGATTGCCTAGCTTGGGTACCCCCTTGTTCTCAAGGATGATGACGGTGTCGGGCTGCGTTCCCGCCGCAATGGTAATTTCTTCAGGCTCACCGTCTACGGTATTGACCTTGACGCGATCGCCCAAAATTGCCTGGAGATAGCTGATGGTGATTTCAGAAAAGATGGTGACGCCATCGCGCTTAAATTCGTCATCTTCTTCAACAGAGAGATGGACGTATAAGTCCCCTGGCGGTCCGCTGCGCTCCCCGGCGTCTCCTTCCCCAGAGACGCGTAGACGCATGCCGTTGTTCACCCCAGCCGGCACAGTGATTTTGAGCTGCTTGGTTTCCTTTTTCTGTCCGCTGCCGCCGCAGGTACTACATTTGTCTTCGATCACCTGTCCGCTGCCACCGCAGGTGGGACAGGCCGAAACCTGGGTGAATCGGCCAAAGGGGGTCGGGGCTTCGCGGCGCACCCTGCCTGCCCCGCTACAGGTTGCGCATACGCGGGGCTGGGTTCCTGGCTTAGCGCCGCTGCCGCTGCAGGTGCCGCAGGTTTCTAGGTGGTTGACGCGGATCTCTTTTTGCCCGCCAAACACCGCCTCATGAAAGTCCAGCCTTAAATTGTGATGGATGTCTTCACCACGGACCGGACCGCTGCGCCTGCGCCCGGCTTGGCCTGCGCCACCGGAGAAGCCGCCGAAGAAGCTTTCGAAAATATCGGCGGCAAATCCGCTAAAGTCTCCAAAATCCTGAGCGCCTGCGCCAACCCCTGCGCCGCTGATGCCAGCCTCGCCAAATTGGTCATAGCGCGCTCGCAGCTCAGGCTGGGAAAGCACCTCATAGGCCCGGTTGATTTCCTTGAAGCGCTCCTCTGCCCCGCTCTCTTTATTGACGTCGGGGTGATATTTCCGGGCAAGACGGCGATACGCCTGTTTGACCTCATCTTTATCCGCGTTGCGAGAGATGCCGAGAGTATCGTAATAATCGCCAGCCATAGAGCACTATATCGAAGAAGTTAAGTTCGTATGCCAATGCCAAAGTAGGCCAGTGCTGCCATCAGCTCCTACCCCGTGTCTATCTTATCGCGCTAGTCAATCGGTTCGTAGTCTGCCGCCATAGTCTTGTCTTCACTGCCAGTCTCGTCCTCATCGTCAAACGCGTATTCCACATCGTCAGAGAAGGGAGCAGACTGACCGTTGACGGGCTCAGCAATTTCAGTTTCGGCTGAATCCTCATCCACCGCATCCGTCATGTCGATGTATTCATCGGGCTCTTCCCCGCGACTTGCCTGCTGATAGACTGACGTGCCAATCGCGAGTAGAAGCTGCTGTAGCCCCTCTAGCTTCCGCTTGAGGTCTTCGGGCTCAACGTTGCGGTCAGCGATCGTCGATCGAACTTCAGCAACCTGCTCTCCAGCCTGCGCCTTAAGCTCGTCTGAGATAAACTCAGCGTTGTCGCGCATGGTCTCTTCGTAGCTCTTAAACAGCTTGTCGGCGTAGTTTCGATACTCCACCAGTACTTTCTGCCGCTCATCATCCTCGCGATAGACCTCAGCCTCCTGGCGCATACGCTCGATTTCAGACTGGGTCAGGCCACCAGTGTTGGTAATACGGATGCCCTGCTCGCGGCCAGTGCCCTTGTCGCGGGCGCCAACTTGAAGAATGCCGTTAGCGTCTATCTCGAAGGACACCTCGATTTGCGGAATGCCGCGGGGCGCGGGGGGAATGCCGGTGAGCTGAAATTTACCCAGACTTTTATTGTCTTTGGCCATGGCCCGCTCCCCTTGGAGCACATGGATTTCTACAGAGGTTTGACCATCAGTGGCGGTGGAAAACGCTTGAGTCTTGCTTGTCGGGATCGTAGTGTTGCGCTCGATGATCTTGGTAAAAACCTCTCCCAGGGTTTCGATGCCGAGGGAAAGCGGCGTAACGTCTAGCAGCAGCAGATCCTTTACCTCGCCACCCAGGACGCCGGCCTGGATAGCAGCCCCCAGCGCAACGGCTTCATCGGGGTTGACAGATTTGTCCGGCGTCATGCCGCCAAAATGCTCACTAATCGCCTGCTGGACCGCAGGAATGCGGGTTGAGCCACCTACGAGCAAAATGCGATCCACATCCCCAGCTTCTAAGTCAGCGTCTTTGAGTGCCTGTACCACTGGCTCGATGGTGGCATTGACCAGATCACCCACCAGCTCCTCAAATTTAGCTCGCGTCAGGTCCATCTCTAGATGCTTAGGCCCCGTCTCATCGGCTGAGATAAAGGGCAAATTGACCGACGTCGCCAGCATGCTGGACAGCTCAACCTTGGCCTTTTCCGCCGCCTCTCGCAGTCGCTGCAGCGCCATACTATCTGCAGATAGGTCGATCCCCTCTTCCTCTCGAAAGGCATCAATCATCCAGCGCACGATGGCGTTGTCAAAGTCGTCCCCGCCTAGGTGGTTATTTCCCGACGTGGCCTTAACTTCGAATACGCCGTCACCCAGCTGCAGCAGCGAGACATCGAAAGTACCGCCCCCGAGGTCAAATACGAGGACAATTTGATCCTGGTCCTGCTTATCTAAGCCGTAGGATAGGGCTGCCGCAGTGGGCTCGTTGATAATGCGCATCACCTCTAGGCCAGAGATGGTGCCAGCGTCTTTAGTTGCCTGCCGCTGCGCATCGGTAAAGTATGCGGGCACCGTAATCACCGCTTGGGTGACCTCTTCGCCCAAGTAGGCTTCTGCGTCATCTTTTAGCTTCTGCAGAATCATGGCCGACACTTCTTGGGCCGTGTAGGTGCGATCGCGAATCTGAACGCTGACGGTGTTGTCTCGCCCTTTGACGCAGGTGTAGGGCACGCGCTCGCGCTCTTCCTCGGTATCTTCCCACCGGCGTCCAATGAAGCGCTTGACGCTGAAAATAGTGTTTTCGGCGTTGGTGACGGCCTGCCGCTTGGCAAGTTGACCCACTAAGCGATCGCCCGCCTTGCCAAAACCGACGATGCTTGGCGTGGTGCGTCCCCCTTCTGAGTTAGGAATGACAATAGGCTGTCCCCCCTCTAGGACAGAAACGCAGCTGTTGGTTGTGCCCAAGTCAATGCCAATAACTTTTCCCATAATCAGCGGCTATGAATGCAGTTTGTATAGGAGCCCGTAACTTTAGCCTTTATTCAGCAGGCGGCCCGTTAAATCAGGGCCGATATTGTCGAAAGCTCAAGATTTGATATAGAAGCTAAACTCGTGCAGCATAAACGATAGTGCTATTTGAACCACCATAGCCGACATCAGATAGAAATCGCTAGCAGTTCCCTGGCCTAGCTTACGGAATCAATTGTGAACTTAATCCTGCGGTCAAGAGGCGATCACTTAGATTTTGCCTGCTTTTAGAAGTGCCCGGCCAGGCCCCTGGAAACAACAAGGGGCTGCCGGCAGCTTAGTCCTCAGCCGCCGAATCAGCCTCGACATCGACCCCATCTGAAGTGGCCACCTTGACCATGGCGTGTCGGAGGACGCGCTCAGCTAAGGTATAGCCACGCATGAGCTGTTCGATGACAACCCCATCTTCATACTCTCGGGTAGGCTCACGCATCACAGCTTCATGAAGATTGGGATCAAATTGCTCGCCCTCAGCCCGCATGGGAGAAACCCCCAGCTTCTTGAGAGCGTCCACAAGCTGCTTGTACACCCCCTGATAGCTTTTATGAATGGTCATTTCGCCATCGGTCTGGGGCTTAATCTGCGATCGCGCCCGCTCAAAATTATCGACAACAGGCAGCATTTCAGAAATAGTTGAGCACTTGACCTGCACCTCTAGATCCTGGCGCTCCTTCTGCATCCGCTTACGGAAGTTCTCAAAATCTGCAGCGATGCGCATGTACTGCGCCATTCGCTCGTCGAGCTGAGCCTGAAGACGCGTCACCTCCTGCTGCAGCGATTCTACAGCCAGGGGAACCGCTCCATCGTCAGCCGTGGTCGATTCACTTTGGGAAAGCTCTGGCGAGTCACCTGCTGGGGCATCGCTAGTGCCATCCTCTAAGTCCAAATCCACTTCATCTAGAGTTGGCCCATTTTCGGAGACTGCATTCTCAGCGCTGCCTGCGCTGCCCGGCTGGGGTTGATACTCTTCAGGCTTTTCGTCTTCAATCATCATGAACTATAAACGTCGAAATTCAACTCTGTATAGACAGTTCTACTCTACAGCCAAGCCATCCGGTTGGGGAAACCCGTACAGCGGCACAGTGAAATATATCTGCAACCTTACCGTAGCATCTCTAATCGAAGTTTAAGAAATATGAAATCAGGTTTGAGACCCACGCGAGTATTTGTCCAAAAAGCGGGCTGGATATGAACAGTATGGCCAGTCAACAGTCAGTCAATGTCAGGCTAGCTGAAGTTATTGGGTAAGATTACAGACATGCGGTAAGCCTGACCCTGTATTTGCCTTCTGCAGTCAATTGCAAGTCATTGTTTGTTGATAGCGGTCATAATATATGGCTATTGGGCCTGCCCGTCAGACATGACAATGGGGTCAGGGGTGTCTGACCGCGAAAATGGCTTGGGTTTGATGTGGTGTATAAAGTGTGGCGATCTTTTGGTGGTGCAGCATTCAGGGCATAGACGTCTGGGTACAAATGCCGGGGCATGGCTGTCTGGGCATAAGTATCTAGCCTACGCTCAAGCACCTCCTGCAGCGCTTGGAGCTAGCGCTGCCTCTCACTGGGTGGATCAAGTACAGTTCATGGATTAATGCAGCAGCTATGGCTAATTCTTCGTCAAAGGGACGCGCGCTCGTTGTTAGACAGGGCTTTTCGCCATTCGGCAATAAGCTTGTTCAAGCTGGCTATATCAACTCTGAGCAGATGCAGCAGGCGCTGGTTGAAAGCCGAAAATCGGGGCGCCCGCTGACGGATGTTTTAGAAGCGCTAACGGGAAAGAATCTGCCCCCCGACCTGCTGCGACAGTACAAAAAGCAGCAGCTCTTCGAGCTTAAAATTCTCTTTGGCGTTGAATCTCTGGATCCGGAGCTCAGCGAAATTCCAACGACCCAGGTTGGTCAGCTGATCGACGGGCTCATTCCAGTGGATACCTGCCGCCGCTACCAGCTTATCCCGCTGTCGCGCAACGAGACTGAGCCGCCCTCGGTACTGGTGGCCATGGTAGACCCCGATGACCTTTCTGCTCAAGATGACCTCAACCGTATTTTGCGGCCTCAGGGCTTAGCGCTTCAGCGGATGGTGATCACCCCTGATGATTACCAGCGGCTGATGTCCCAATATCTTGATGAAAAGGTCGAGCGCGAGAAGAAGATTGAACAGGAATCTCGGGTTGATGTCAGCGCCGATATCGAGGGTTTAGGCTACCTCGACTTGGAAGACGCTCCCGATGACATAGAGGCCAACCTAGACAGCGCCCTTCAAGATGCCGAAGCGGCCCCCATTATTTCACTGGTCAACAAAATGCTGATTAAGGCGCTGCAGAGCGATGTTTCAGACATTCACGTTGAACCCCAGGAAGAGGCGTTGCGGGTCCGCTACCGAAAAGATGGCGTGTTGCGAGAGGCCTTTGAGCCGCTGCCTAAAAAGATTGTGCCTTCCGTGACGGCTCGCCTCAAAATTATGGCCAACTTAGACATCGCGGAACGGCGTATCCCCCAAGACGGCCGTATCCGCCGTCGCTTCGACAGTCGCACTATTGATTTTCGCGTCAGCACGATCCCCAGTCGCTACGGTGAGAAGGTCTGCTTGCGAATTTTAGACAACTCAGCGACCCAGTTCGGTCTAGACTCGTTAATCACTGACCCGGACACGCTGCGGACCGTAAAGGATATGGTCAGCCGGCCCTTTGGCCTAATTTTGGTGACGGGTCCGACGGGGTCGGGAAAGACCACGACGCTGTATTCTGCCCTATCAGAGCGCAATACTCCAGAAGTTAACATCAACACTGTAGAAGACCCTATTGAGTACTCTCTGCCAGGCATTACTCAAGTGCAGGTACTCCGAGAGAAGGGAATTGATTTTGCCTCGGTTCTGCGGTCCTTCCTGCGGCAAGACCCCGACGTCATTCTGGTCGGTGAGACCCGGGATAGGGAGACGGCCAAGACAGCAATTGAGGCAGCTTTGACGGGTCACTTGGTGATGACAACCCTGCACACTAACGATGCCGCCAGCGCGATCGCCCGCTTGGACGAGATGGGGGTGGAGTCGTTCATGCTTTCGGGCTCACTAATTGGCATTTTGGCCCAGCGTCTGGTGCGGCAGGTCTGCGATAAGTGCCGCCAGCCCTACACCCCCTCCCCAGAAGAGCTCTCTCGCTTTGGCATGACAGACACGCTAGACTTTGAGCGCACTTTCTACAGGGCTAACGTTCTCAGCGTAGAGCAGATTCAGGCCGCGCAAGAGAGTGGCGAGCTGTGCTCAAAATGCGGTGGATCGGGCTATAAAGGGCGCGTCGGCGTCTATGAAGTGCTGCGGATGACCGAGAACATCGAGACGCTGATTTCTGACGGCGCGCCGTCAGAGCGCATTAAAGAGGTTGCCACAGAAGAGGGAATGAAGACCCTGCTGGCCTACAGCCTAGAGCTCGTGCGTCAGGGATTAACCACATTCGAAGAGGTTGAGCGGGTAACCCTGACGGATGCAGGGCTAGAGGCAGAGCTCAAAGCGCGGCGCAGGGCGTCTCTGGTTTGTCGCACCTGTGATGCTGCCCTACAGCCTGAGTGGTCCCACTGCCCCTATTGCACAACCCCCCGTTTCCACGATAACTAAGCCTTACTTTTTACCCTTTACCTTTATTTTTTAGGAGCGATCGCACATGATGGACTTGATGATTGAGGATTTGATGGAGCAGCTGATTGAGCTGGGCGGTTCCGACCTCCACCTCTCCGCTGGGGTTCCCCCCTATTTCCGCATTGGCGGCAAGCTCACCCCCATCGGCGATGAGCCTCTGACCTCAGAGCAGTGTCAGCGCCTTATCTTCAGCATGCTCAACAACACCCAGCGTAAGACCTTAGAGCAAACTTGGGAGCTAGACTGCTCATACGGCGTCAAGGGTCTGGCCCGCTTTCGCGTCAACGTCTACAAAGACCGGGGCACTTACGCCGCCTGTTTACGGGCGCTGAGCTCTAAGATCCCCAGCTTCGAGAAGCTTGGTCTGCCAGACGTGGTGCGGGAGATGGCGGAAAAGCCCAGAGGCCTGATTTTGGTGACCGGACCGACAGGTTCCGGAAAAACCACCACCCTGGCGGCGATGATCGATTTGATCAACCGCACCCGGGCCGAGCACATCCTCACCATCGAAGATCCGATCGAGTTTGTCTATGGTCCCATTAAAAGTCTGATTCACCAGCGGCAGCTTGGGGAAGACACGAAGAGCTTCTCCAATGCGCTGCGCTCGGCCCTGCGGGAGGACCCAGACATTGTCCTGGTGGGCGAGCTGCGGGACCTCGAAACCATCTCCCTGGCAATTACGGCGGCGGAAACCGGCCACCTGGTGTTCGGCACATTGCACACCAGCTCTGCGGCCCAAACCGTAGACCGTATGATTGACGTCTTCCCTGCTGATAAGCAGACTCAGGTGCGCGTTCAGCTCTCTAACTCCCTAGTGGCGGTATTCAGCCAAACCCTGATTCCCCGCGTGAACCCAAAGCCCGGCGAGTTTAGCCGCGTCATGGCCCAAGAGATTATGGTAGTCACTCCCGCGATCGCCAACCTGATTCGAGAGGGCAAAACTTCCCAAGTCTATTCAGCGATTCAGACCGGCGGCAGCTTGGGCATGTGCACCCTAGAGCGGGTGCTGGCAGACCTCTACAAGTCTGGGGCAATTACGTTTGATGCGGCCATGTCCAAGACGTCCAAACCTGATGAGATGCAGCGGTTAATCGGTGGTGGAAGGGCGCCCGCCCAGGGGGCCTATGCTGCAACTACAGCCCCGCGCCGCCGCTAAATTCTACCCATTACTGAAACGCATCACTGAGAAGACCTAGCTATGCCAACCTACACTGTTCAAGCCAGAGATGCCCGCGGTAACTTTCGGCGGCTAAGGGTGCCGGCCACCTCTGCCGCGGAAGCCAGAGGGATTTTGCGGGATCGCGGCCTTTTCGTCCAGGACCTCAAAGAGGCTAGAAACCTCAGCAACATCAACATTAAAAGCATCACCCGGGCGCTAACGCGGGTGAGCGTTAAGGATAAAGCCGTCTTCTCGCGGCAGTTCGCGGTGCTGATCAACGCGGGGGTTGCTGTTGTCAGAGGTTTGGGCATCTTGGCAGATCAGACCACTAACCCCAAGTTCAAAGCGGCTCTGCTGGACGTCAACAGCGATGTGCAACAGGGTACAACCCTGGCAGACTCAATGTCGAAACATCCCCAATGCTTCGATAACCTCTACGTCAGTATGGTGCAGGCGGGTGAAACAGGCGGTGTCTTGGACGAGGTAATGAATCGCCTGTCCAAGCTGCTGGAAGATATGGCGCGACTCAATAACCAAATCAAGTCGGCCATGACTTACCCCATTGCCGTGGCCGTGATCGCGATCGCCGTCTTTTTAGGAATGACGGTATTCTTACTGCCTATCTTTGCCGGTATCTTCGACGAGCTCGACGCAGAGCTCCCGGCGTTTACCCAGTTTATGCTGGGCATCAGTGAGGCGATCCGCAACCCACTGCTTGTGGCAGGAACTTTGGTGGTGATTATCGTGCTGACCTTTGCCTTTCGCCAGTACTACTCGACCCGCGTAGGGCGGGAAACCGTAGACCGCCTTCTGCTCAAGCTGCCGCTGTTTGGCGATCTGATTCAAAAAACCGCCGTAGCTCGCTTCTGCCGCACCTTTGGTGCCCTGTCTCGCTCCGGTGTACCGATTCTCACCTCCCTGGAGATCGTGCGGGACACCACGGGCAACCAGGTGATCGCCAACGCCATTGAAGTAGCCCGCCAAAAGATCCAAACTGGCGGCGTCATCAGCCTAGCGCTGCAGCAGGAAAAGGTATTTCCCCCCATGTCGATTCAGATGATCAACATCGGGGAGGAGACGGGGGAGCTGGACACCATGTTGATGAAGGTGGCTGACTTTTACGAGGATGAGGTGGAACAGGCGGTCAAGGCCCTGACCTCTATCATGGAGCCCATCATGATCTTGGTGCTCGGCGGCATGGTGGGCTCCATTCTGGTGGCCATGTACCTGCCTATCTTTAGCGTTATGGATGCTATCCAGTAGCCTTGACCTGGAAGCCGCTGCGCCTGAGCTGAGGCGATCGCTGCTGGCGTGGTATGAGGCCGCTGGGCGACAGCTTCCCTGGCGGCAAACCCGCGACCCCTACGCCATCTGGATCTCTGAAGTCATGCTACAGCAGACCCAGGTGAAGACGGTGATCCCCTACTACCAGCGGTGGCTAACGGCGTTTCCCACGGTGAAGGAGCTTGCCCAGGCCGACCTGCAGACCGTGCTGAAGCAATGGGAAGGCCTGGGCTACTACGCTAGAGCCCGCAACCTGCACCAGGCGGCCCAGAGGGTCGTGGCACACCACGGCGGAGACTTTCCCCGCGACTTAAAGGCCACCATGGCCCTGCCGGGAATCGGCCGCACCACGGCGGGGGGCATCCTCAGCGCCGCGTTCAACCAGGCCCTCCCCATTCTCGACGGCAACGTAAAGCGAATTTTGGCCCGTCTGCTGGCCCTAGAGTTGCCCCCCAGCCGAATGCTAGACCAGCTGTGGCGCGCCTCCCAAGCCCTGCTCGACCCCCATCGCCCGCGAGACTTCAACCAGGCCCTGATGGATTTGGGCGCCACGGTGTGCGATCGCCGCCGTCCGGCCTGCTCCCAATGTCCCTGGACCTCCCACTGCCAGGCCTTCCATCTCAACCGCCAACTGGACCTTCCCATGAGTGAACCCCGTCCCCCGACGTCCCATAAGCACATCGGCGTTGGCGTCATTTGGAGCCCTCAGCGCCAGATTCTCATCGACCGCCGCCGCCCTGAGGGGCTGCTGGGGGGGCTGTGGGAATTTCCCGGCGGTAAGCTGGAGGCGGGGGAGACAGTGGCAGACTGCATTAAGCGAGAAATTCGAGAGGAGCTGGACATCGATGTGGCGGTGGGGGAGCACCTGATCACCATCAACCACGCCTACACCCACTTCAAATTGACCCTAAACGTGCACCATTGCCGGCACCTTTCCGGCGAGCCTAAACCCTTAGAGTCCGATGAAGTCCGCTGGGTGTCGCCCCAAGATTTGGGTCAATATCCTTTCCCCACGGCCAACCAGCGGATCATCGAAGCCATTCTCAGTTCGCTAAAGGCGCAAAGCTAGCTTAAAATTTCGGTGCCCCGTAGGATGTAGTTTTTCTGGTGCGGCAGTCGTGATTCTGTCGGGTTGAGCGTTTTAAAGGATGAATATCGAACCAGGCGATCGCAGTGGCTTAAAAGGTGGCTATGAGAGAGAAAAGATTTAATCTTGGGTTCAATTTGAGATTACGGGCGCTATCCCGGCGGCGCTCCTTGGGACGCTTATTGCAGCAGCGGATGCGGCGTCCTCTCCTGCTGCTGCTCGTCGCTCTAGTAGGCTTTGGCGCAGTCCTGGGATTCGACATTCGTCCTGTCCAGGGACGCACCGCACCCTACTGCCGCAGCGCCGTGGATCCAGCTACCAAAGACGCCCTGCGGCAGGCGGCCCTAACGGGAGATCCCGCTGCCCAGCAGAACTACCAGACCGCGATCGCCCAAAACGCTGCCGACCTGCAGCGCTGCCGGGCTCAGGCTTGGCCGAAGCAGCAGGCTATTTGGCTACGGCTCTACCCTTGCGACGTACGGCCCGGCGTCGTGGATGAGGTGCTCGACCACATCGTAGATTTGGGCTACAACCAGGTTTACCTAGAGGCGTTTTACAACGGCCAAGTGCTGCTGCCGGTCACCGACAACACGACGGCCTGGCCCTCGGTGGTGCGCAACCCTGGCTACGAGAGCGCCGATCTCTTGGCGGAAACCATTGCCAAGGGGCACGAGCGGGGTCTGAAGGTCTACGCCTGGATGTTCACCATGAACTTTGGCTACTCCTACGCCACCAACCACGAGGAGGTTTTGGCCCGCAACGGACGAGGGCAGACCAGCATTACCGCCTTTGAGGAGGCCCGCCGGGAGTTCACCGACGCCAACAGCTCGGAAGAGGTGTTCATCGACCCCTATAACCAACAGGCGAAACAGGACTATTACTGGATGGCCCAGGCAATCGCCCAGCGACAGCCCGACGGCATGCTGTTTGACTACGTGCGCTACCCCCGCGGCTTTGGGGGCGAGTCGGTGGCAAGCCGGGTACAAGACCTGTGGATTTACGGCGATGCGGCTCGCAGCGCCCTGCTAGAGCGATCGCTCAACGCCAGCGGCAGGACGCTGATTGAGCAGTTTCTGCGTCAGGGCTACATCACGGTGGGCGATGTCAACACGGCCTTGGCCCACCCCACGGATGCGGTGCCCCAGTGGCAAGGCCAGCAGCTGCCGGACAACGTCACCGAGCTGAGCACAGATGAACTTACCCCCCTGCTGCAGCGGCAGCTCTGGGATTTGAGCGTGGGCCACGCCACCCAGGGCGTACTCGATTTTCTGGCGGTGGCGCGGCTGGCGGCAGAGCGGGCTAGCTTGCCCACTGGGGCGGTTTTCTTTCCCAACGCTAATGCGGCGGTGAACCAGGGCTATGACTCGCGGCTGCAGCCCTGGGACCGCTTCCCCACATCCATGGAGTGGCACCCCATGGCCTACGGTGTCTGCGGCGATGCGAGCTGCGTTATCTCGAAGATTCAGCGGGTCTTAGATCAGGCGCCGTCGGGAACCCAGGTGATGCCAGTGCTGGCCGGGTCTTGGGGCCGACCACTGCAGGGCCATCCCCCCCTAGAAGGGCAGATGGGCGCCATCCGCCAAGCGATGCCCCAGCTTCAAACCGTGAGCCACTTTGCCTATTCCTGGCAGGACCCAGCCCGAGACGGCGATCGCCGGTTCTGCCGACTGTAGTCGCGCATCTAGCTGGCCAGGCCTTCAAACCCCGCCTTAACAATGCTATTGCTGCCCTGGCTCTGAGCCTGCTGTAGGGCCTGATCGCAGGCTTCGATTAATCGACCTAAGTTCAGGTTAGGCGACGGCCAAGCGGTGGCAATGCCAATGCTCAAAGTTGGCGCGGACTGCTCCACGGGCCGCATTTGAATCTGCTTTAGCAGGGCCTGGGCGATCGCCTCAGCCCCCTCTTGCTCTGGCAGCACCACGGCGAAGGTCAAAGTTCCGTAGCGGCTCACCAAATCCTGCGGCCCCTGCACCAGTCGCTTGAGGCTTTGGGCCACTCGCTGCAGCTCGCGATCGCCGTCTTCCCCCCCTTCTCCCTGGGTAAAGGTGCCCAGCTGCACCAGCATCAGGGTCAGCGGGGCCTGGGCTTGGAGCGATCGCCGCCAGCTCTCCTCCAAATAGGCGTCAAACCGCCGTCGGGTAGCCACCTGCGTCACCTCATCCAGGGCGGCTAGCCGCTGCAGCTCTTGAATCGCCTGCTGAAGCTGGGCGTTTTGAGCTTTGAGCTCTTGCTGAAGCTGCTGAATCTTGAGCTGATTTTCGACTCGGGCCAGCACTTCGACCACTTTGAAGGGTTTAGTGATAAAGTCTGCGGCCCCAACGGAGAAAGCCCGCACCTTATCCCAGGCCTCGTCGAGGGCGCTGACAAAGATTACTGGAATATCTTGAGTGTTGGGATCAGCTTTGAGGTGCTGACACACCGTATAGCCGTCCATGTCAGGCATATGAATGTCCAGCAGAATTAGGCTGGGCTGATCGAGGGCCACGACTTGAAGCGCAACGCTGCCGTTGATGGCCTGCTGCACATCGTACCCCTGCTCTTCAAGCAAATCGGACAGCAGCCGCAAATTCTTCGGCTGATCGTCCACAAGTAAAATGTTGGCTGAGAGCGGCTTAGGGGTGGTCAGTCGGGCTGCGATAGGGGCTGCGAGAGCATCGGCTGCAGAATTTGACAGGGTGTATGTTCCCGCTACAGCCGGCGGCTCGACAGGTGGTTCAGGGATTGGGTCTGCTTGGGCCACCTGCCGCATCCGCTGCTCAAGGGCAGCCCGCACGTTTGACTTGTGAATCTTCTGGTCTAGGGCTTGGGAGAGGAGCTGCCACAGCTTAGGCGCCACGTCTTGCTTAACATACTTAGCCGAGTAGCCGCACTCTTCTGCCAGCTGGTCGTAGGTCTTGCGCTCTCCTTGAAGCGTTGCCATTAAAATGCGCCGCTGCAGCTCGCTGCAGTAGACCTCTGTCTTCTCATGAATTAACGTTTCAGCGAACTCTAAAACATCGTCGCTCATGGATAGACCCATCGACCAACAATTTTGTGTTTGGGCAGTCTACCAAAAAAGCCAGGAGCGTTCGGGATAGACGTAACGAATAGTAACAAACGGAGAAAAATCACGGACACCTTTAGTCTACTGGCTTGAGGACTGGCTAAACTAGCGAGATAAGGGCTACCGTAGTCAAGACTAAGACTCTCACTTTCGCCTGTTGTCTAGCCTAGGGTCTCATGCGCTATGGGCCTTGGTCCGCCCGCCTCTAAAATTAGTCTCCGCACCGCGCTGATCGCTTCATTTGCGCTGCAGATTGCCGTTGCCGTCGGGGCTACGGGCTGGCTCTCCTTTCGCAACGGGCAAAAGTCGGTGAATCAGCTCATGCAGCGCATCAGCGATCGCGTCACTGAGCACGTTAAAACCCACGTCCAAACCTTTGCCGACACCCCCTATCAATTTCTACAAATTAACCTCGCGGCTGTTGAGGTGGGGAACCTAGACCCCACCGACTACGACACGATGATGCGCTACTTTGACCAACAGACGCAGATTTCAGACGCCGTTCCCTTTGTCTACTTTGGCAACCCGGAGGGTGATTTCGCCGGCGTGCGTCAGGAGCCCGACGGGTCCACCACCTACTGGCTACTGGATGAGGCCACCCGGCCCGTGCGCAAAATCTACCGGATGAATGAGGAGCGTACCGAGCGCACCCTAGACCGGCAAGGAGAGTACGACTCGCGAGAGCGCCCCTGGTATAAATCCGCCACGGCAGCCGGTGAGGCGACCTGGTCCCCAATTTACCCCTTTGCAGGGACCCCAGAGCTGGGCATTACCCACACCGCTCCAATCTACGACGGCTCCGATTTGCTGGGGGTGCTCGCGGTAGACCTGACGCTTGCTGAAATCAGCACTTTTCTGCGGCAAATTGAGGTGAGCGAGTCCGGCGAAGTATTCATTATGGAGCGGTCGGGTGAGATTGTGGCAAGCTCCACAGCAGAGCCGCCATTTATCAAGACTGAGACTGAGGAAATCCGGCTAGCGGCGGTGGAAAGCGACAATTCGCTCATTCAAGAGTCAGCCCAGAGCTTGCTCTCTCATCTCGGCAGTTTTGAGCAGATCAACGCCGGCGAACACCTGATCTTTGAAATCGACGGCGCCCGTCACCTCGTCCAGGTGACCCCCATCCAGGACGGTCGCGGCCTAGACTGGCTGATGGCTGTGGTCATTCCGCGGTCTGATTTCACCGCCCAGATCGACGCTAACACCCGCAACACCATTGCGCTTTGCCTTATTGCCCTGGGCATTGCAGCGCTATTGGGCACGCTTACCTCCCGCTGGATCGCCGCACCAGTGGTGCGGGTGTCGGAGGCATCGAACAGGCTTGCCCAGGGGGATCTAGACCAGCAGGTGGCCTCAAGCATCATTACAGACACCGACGTGCTGGCCCGCTCTTTCAACCAGATGGCCCGCCAGCTGAAAAAATCCTTCGACGCGCTGCGCCAAAGCGAAGCCACCAACGGCGCTATCGTCAGCAGCATTCCCGACCTGATGATTCGGGCTCGCCGTGACGGCACCTATATGGACATCTTGGGCAGCGATCGCCTCCGGGGCATCCACGGCGTCAAACAATTTAGTCCAGGCAGCACCGTACATGAGTCATTGCCCCCTGACCTGGCAGCTCGAAGAATTGAGCACATTGAGCAGGCTTTGGAAACGGGTGATCTCCAGGTTTACGAACAGCAGCTCACCCTGAACGGTCAGTCTCAGGAAGAGGAGGTGCGGGTCCTAGTGCTGGGTGAAGACGAAGTGCTGATCATGGTGCGGGACATCACGGCGCGCAAGCAGGCCGAGCGGGCCTTGGCGCAGTATAGCCTGGACCTAGAGCAGAAGGTGAGCGATCGCACAGCATCTTTGACTCAAAGCAACCAGGAGCTGCGTAAAACCCTAGACCAGCTCGAAATGACCCAGGCTGAGCTGCAGCGGGCTAAGGAAAAGGCAGAGGGCGCCAACCAGGCCAAATCAGACTTCTTGGCCAACATGAGCCACGAGCTGCGCACCCCCCTCAACAGCATCATTGGCTTCACCCAGATTCTCAGCGGCGACGGCTCCTTTAATCCGGAGCAGCGGCAGCGCCTCGACATCATCAACCGCAGCGGTGAGCACCTGCTGTCGCTAATTAACCACATTTTGGAGATGTCCAAAATCGAGGCGGGCCGCATCAACCTCCACCGCAACAACTTTGATCTATATCTACTGCTGCAGGACATGCAGGATATGTTCTGCCTTAAGGTCACCAGTAAGGGGCTGCGATTTGCGGTCGAGCTAGAGGCTAACTTGCCGCGACACATCTATGCAGACGAGAAAAAACTGCGCCAGGTTTTGATCAACTTAATCGGGAACGCCGTCAAGTTTACCGAGCGGGGGGGCATCGTGCTGCGAGCTAGGGTGCACCCTCAAGAGAACCCCGAAGATCTTGAGCTTAGTCACTGGCTGCAGCTGGAGCTAGAGGACACCGGACCTGGGATTGCCCCAGAAGAGCTGGACAAACTGTTTGCGCCCTTTGAGCAGACGTCGGCAGGTCGGCGGGTAAAGCAGGGAACAGGATTAGGGCTATCTATCTCCCGTAAATTTGTGAGGCTAATGGGCGGCGAATTAACCTGCGAGAGCACCGTAGGGGCCGGAAGCAGCTTCCGGATTACTCTCCCCATCGGCCTGGCGTCGAGCAAGGCAATGCCGGCGAAGCGGAAGCCGGGCAAGGTAATGGGCCTTGCTGCTGGGCAGCCAGACTACCGCATCCTGGTGGTGGATGACGAGCCCGACAGCCGTCTGCTGCTGCGGGATCTGCTGACATCGGTGGGGCTGTCGGTGCGCCAGGCCAATGACGGACGAGAGGCGATCGCCCTCTGGCACGACTGGCGGCCCCACCTGATCTGGATGGACCTGCGCATGCCCGAGATGGACGGCTACGAAGCCACCCGGACCATCCGCCAGCGGGAATCAGCCCAGGGCGAAGCCGACCCGACCAAAATTGTAGCCCTCACGGCCAGCGCCTTCAAAGGCCAGCGCGACCTCACCCTGGCCTCTGGGTTCGACGGCTACATGCTGAAACCGTTTCGCCAAGCGAAGATTTGGGACGCCCTGGGGCAGTACTTGGGGGTGAAGTTTACCTATCAGCAGCGGCCCACAATCACCCCAGACGATCTGCCCCAAACCGTCTCCTGCCGCGATGTGCTTGACACAACTGATATCTCGTCCAGCCTTCAGGAAATGCCCGCCGAATGGCAAGAGTCACTGCGTCAGGCAGCGGGCCACCTCAGAGGAAAGCAGGTGACCCAGCTGATCAACGAAATTCCGCCGGATAAGGGGGCGATGGCGGCACGTCTGGGCGCTTTGGCGGAAAACTACCAGTTCGATGAGATCACCCGTCTGCTGAATAGCGCGCGTAATGGCAGGGTGGACTAAGCAAAGCAGAGTCAAGCGGGCTTCTCAAACGTCATCAGGTGCTGACTCGGCAGCTCTTCTGTCGTGCTCACCCACCGCAGCCCTGCCGCCTCCAGCTCCCGCTTTACCTGCCGCTCAGTCATTTTGTGGTGCCGCTTGATGGGAATAAACGGGTTCTCGCCCCGATACTCTGCTAGCACCACCCGCCCCCCAGGACGCAGGGCCCCGGCGATCGCCGTCATCACTTCATAGGGGTAGGCAAATTCGTGGTAGGCGTCCACCAGCAGCACGAGGTCGACCGCTGCCGGCAGGTTAGGGTCGGTTTCGCTGGCCAAAACGGGCTCCACGTTGGGGACCTGTGCGTCCTGACGCAGAAAGTCAATAATGTCCAGCATTTCGGGCTGGAGATCCACCGCAAGCACCTTCCCCTGGGGTACCTGAGGCGCAATGCGGAAGGTGAAATAGCCCGTGCCCGCGCCCACGTCGGCCACTACCATGTCGTCCTCTAGGTTAAGCAATGAAACCAGCAGATTGGGACGCTCCTGCTGCTCGCGGCTAGGCCGCTCTAGCCAAGCGGCCCCGCGATGGCCCATCACCTGGGCGATTTCCCGGCCCAGATAGGTCTTACCGATGCCGTCGGCGCTGGGGCGACGGTGGCCGTACGGGTTAGCATCTGCCAGGGCTGGCGAACTGGTAAGCAGCAGAGCGATCGCCAAGAGGCCGGCAGCAAGGCGAATCGGAGCAATGGGTCGCCAGGGAAACTGCGAAGGGAAGCTAAGGGCGGAAATAATTTTCATAGGATTCACATAACGATAATTTGGGGAGCGGGCTGTTGAGCAGCGCTGGCCTATCGATCAACGCGCTACCGCTGCCACGTAGGCCGTCGTCAGCGCGTCTACCCCCGTAATTGCCGTCCCCACCACCACGCTAAACGCCCCCAGGGACAGTGCCTGACGGGCCATATCAGGAGAGGCAATTCCTCCCTCGCAAACTGCCGGCACGGGCAGCCCAACCAGCTGCTTGAGCAAGTCGAACCCCGGCGGCGTTTGGGAGGCGGTTGCCGCCGTATAGCCGAACAGCGTCGTGCCCACCAAGTCAGCTCCGGCCTCCACTGCGGCGATCGCCGCCTCAAGCGTATCCACATCCGCCATCACTGGCTTGCCCAGCTCGCCATGGATGCGGGCCACAAGGTCGGGCACCGTCTCCCCGCCGAGGCGGGGGCGCTGGGTGGCGTCAACTGCGATGATGTCAGCCCCAGCCTCGGCCACCGCCTCAGCGTGGTGAAACTGGGGCGTGATGTAGACCTCTGACCCCGGCAGGGTTTGTTTCCAGAGGCCTATGATGGGCACCGAAACCCGCTGGCGCACCGCACGAATATGGTCCGGGCTATCGATGCGGACCCCCACTGCCCCCCGCTGCACCGCCGCTTGAGCAATCGCGGCGATAATGTCAGGATTGTGCAGGGGAGAGGTAACCGGGGCTTGGCAAGAAACCACGAGGGCGTGCTGAAGCGCCTGAATAGAGGCATCCATAGGTAATGTTTTGAACTAGGGCAACGCCTCTGCAAAGCTCGCCGTCGGCTCGGGCGCCTGTTTCAAGATCTCCATAAAGGCAAACACCGGCGGCGGCTGGAGGGTGTCCGCCAGCAGCGCTGCTCCCAAGTGCCGATAAAAGGGCACGGGCAGCGATCGCATCTGAATCTGGGGCGGGAAGGGGTAGGCGGCCAGTCGAGGCAGAATAGTAACCCCCAATCCCTGGGCGACCATCCCCAGAATAGTGGAATCCTCGCTCACTTGATAGTCGGCCTTCTTCAAAAATTTGTGCTGGGCAAAGTGGGTCCGCAAAGTGACGAGGCAGGCGTCATCATCAGGGCCGAGAATCAGCGGGTAGGCAGCGAGCTGCCCCCAGCTGAGGGCCTCAGGCACAGAAAACTGGGCGGGAAGAAACACCAGGTATTCGTCCTTGAGCAGTTCCCAAGTTTCAAACTCAGCCGGACTGGGCAAGTAGGTGATGCCTATATCAGCTTTGCCCTCCAGCAAAGCCTGCTCCACCGCAGCGTAGTCGAGGTGCTCGGTGAGGGAGGCGGTGAGCTTGGGAAATTTGCGGCAGAACTGGGCGATCGCCCTGGGGACAATGTGGGTGGCTGCGCTGCGAAATGACGCGATTCGCACCTGCCCGCCCTCTAGGCTGCGGGCCCGCTCAGCCTCGTGCCCCATATGCTGCAGCGAGGTCATCACGGCCTCGGCGTGGTTCAAAATGCGATCGCCCACGGGGGTGAGCACGGCGCCCCGGCGCCCCCGCAGAAATAGGACTACTCCCAGCTCGTCTTCTAGGGTGGCGATGGCGTGGCTGATGGCCGATTGGGAGAGCTGCAGGTGGTGGGCAGCTTCACTAAAGTTTTTGTGCTCAGCTACGGCGACCAGCGCTTTAAGCTGAGAGAGCTTCACGCTATCCAGTGCGACCATAGGCTGCTCCCAATTTTGAGAATGCTCTTATATTAATCCTGGCGCTGCTAATTTGGGGTATACGTTTTATTATTTGGAGCGGAAGGTGAGGGGATTTCAAGATGCACGAAAAACGCTTCGTAAAATTCACCAAACTCCGCCAATATCTATGACCATCAAATTCCAACCGCTCGCCCTATGGACCGTCGCCAATCTCCTGATTGGGATCGCTGCTCCTATGCCAGTGCAAGCCCAGCCTGGTCAACTGTGTGGCACTGACGGTAGCTATGAAGAGCCATCTGAGACAACCCGCGTTGTTGAGCTACCAGATTTCGATATTGCCGTCTCCATTCCGGAAAACTACCGGACGATGAAATTTGAGGATGGCTCAGTACAGATTCTGCATCCCGACGACTTTGAGTGGCTCCGGTGCCTTGCCAATGGTGGCTCCGGTGCAGGGGGCTACTATTCCGAATCGATCCAACAAGTTGCGCCAGATCCCACCATGAGCCTCCAGGAGCAGGCAACGTTGCTGGCAGGTTACAGCACTAATCCTGATGGCAGCCGTACCCCCATTGCCACCGAGGTTCTGCACTACCAGGAAAATGGTCTAGACGGATATATTGGCTGGTATCCCTATGCTTACGGCCATTCTTTCCTCGGGACCGTAACCGGGTCAGATCGACTGCTTCGGGTTTCGACTGGATGTGACTGCGAAGTCGAGTTGGAATCGCTTTTAGATCTGCTATCAAAGATACGCCCGCTCAACTGAAGCGAAACAATAACTGTTCGAGCGATCGCGCCACATTCAAAGCCAGAGCGCACAACTCGAATGTGATGCGTCAACAATCAATATCGAGGTGTCACATTACGATTGCGATCGCTTGCAAAGCTTATTTATCGCCCAACAATCAATGTCGACGCATCACATTACGATTGCGATCGCCCCTCAAAACAAAGCCTTCAAAACAAAGCCTTCACCGCCGCACTAAACCCCGGCAGCAGCGGTGAGGTGAGCGTATCCCCTTCCAGCAGAGTCGCAGCAAGCTGTAGCTGAGCGTCTGAGCGGCGATACACCTCAATCGTTTTGCGCTGCCAGCTGGCAATCCAGTACTCCTGCACCCCGTAGATTGAATAGAGCTTCAGCTTCACCTCTTTGTCTCGCCGCTCGTTCAGCTCACCAGGGGAGAGCACTTCTACAATCAGCTCCGGCGCAACGACGATATGCCCCGCCTCGTCTATTCCATCGGCCAGCCGCTCCTGGCTAATCCACACCACATCAGGAATCACAGCATCCGTAGGAGAGAAAACGACGCCAGGGGCTTCAAAGGAT